>CAZRAX010000001.1:0-42319 GCA_964598245.1 uncultured Candidatus Saccharibacteria bacterium
GGACAGGTTACTTATGACTATGGAGATTATTACGATCCATATTACGACACCAACTATTATGGTAATGATTATGTAATTTATGATGATGGAGGATATTACGATCCTTATTCTTATAATGTAAATTTTGATTTATATTATTACGACGATGACTATGGTTATTGTGATGATTGTTACTGGTATGATTATAATTATGGATATGATTATAATTATAGATATAAAACATATACCTACAATTATGATTATGGTTGTGATGATTGTGACAGACCAAAAAGAAACGATTTAGATATTGAATGTATTATTTCAGACACAACTTTAGAAGAAGGAGATTCAACAAGAATTTCTGTTGACATTAACGGTGGAGACAGCCCTTATGATATAGAATGGGGTGGTGATATTGATGATGTTGATGATTTTGACAATGATGCCAGAACTCAAATTATTGAATTTGATGATGAAGGAAACTATAGTTTTAGAGTAACTGTTGAAGATGATGACGGAAATCGTGAAAGTGACACATGTAGTACTATTAGAGTTAGAGAAGAAGACAATGATAAAGATTTTGATGTTCAATGTAAGATTTCAGATTATTCAGTAGAAGAAGGTGATTATATTACCGTAGAAGTTGATATTGACGGAGGGGATAGTCCTTATGATATAGAATGGGGTGGTGATATCAATTCATTTGATAATTTTGATGATAACGATCGCAGACAAAGAGTTAGAGTTGATGATGATCGTGATATTGAATTAGAAGTTAAAGTTGAAGATGATGATGGTAATATTGAAAGAGACACTTGTCGTGTTATTAGAGTTGACGAAGACGATGACGATGAGCAAGATATAAATGTTATTACAACTTCTAGATCGAGTACCCCAGATGGACAATTAGCTGGTCTACAATCTGTTCTACTAAACCAAGTTCCATATACTGGTCCAGTAGAAGATTTATGGAAAGTTTCTTTATTTGCTACTTTAGTAGCAGCTTGGAGTACACTTATTGGATATCTGTATTATAGAAATAGAAAAAGAAAAGCATTTTCAGCAAGTATTCAAACTTTCAAAGATCAAAATCAATTAAGTAAAATTAAATAAATAAAAAATTCCCATATTGTTTTATCAAATATAAAACAGCGACCTGTTCGGGTCGCTGTTTTCGTTTCAAACTCACTTTTATTAATTAAGCTTAGACAAAAGTTCTTCATAAGAAAGAGTCCCGATTTGCCCATTATCACGACTTTCAAGAGTATAATTATCTTCTTCAATTTCTTTGTCACCAATAATGATAAAGTAAGGAACTTTTTCAGTTTTGGTTTTTCTGACTTTTTTCCCAAAACTATCATTTGAGTTATCAATTTCAACTCTAATATCTTTTTCAAACATTTTTTGATAAAGATCTTTAGCTTTTTCTAAATGAACTTCAGCAACTGGTAAAATTTTAACTTGAACTGGTGCTAGCCAAAATGGAAACTTGCCAGCAAAATGCTCAATTAAAATTGCCATAAATCTCTCATAAGAACCAAGAATCGCTCTGTGAATCATAACAGGAGTTTTCTTTTTACCGTCTTGATCTGTGTATTCTAGACCAAATCTTTTTGGCATTGCAAAATCTAATTGAACAGTGGCTAATTGCCTATCATTACCAAGAGCATCTTTGAACATGTAATCAATTTTTGGACCGTAAATAGCTGCTTCACCTTCTATTTTTTTAGCATTTAATTTAAGATCATTCGTTATTTCCTCAAGCATTTTTTCAGCTTTATCCCAATCTTTTTCATCACCGATATACTTTTCGGGATGTTTATAATCGCGAACAGATAAAGAAACCCAACGCTTGTCCCACAAGCCAAGGTCTGTATAAAATTCTTCTATAATTTTACAAAGATTTGTAACTTCTTCTTTGATTTGATCAGTTGTACAAAAAGTGTGACCATCATCAACTTGAAATGATCTAGTTCTCGTTAGCCCGCCAATTTCTCCTGGTTTTTCATCGCGATGTTGTTGTGTTGATTCCATATATCGTAACGGGAGATCACGGTAGCTTCGAGGTTGAGAAGCATAAATTTGAGTATGGTGAGGACAATTAACTGGTTTTAAAACTAATTCTTCATAGTGGCCAACAACTTTAAATAATTCATCAGAAAATTTTTCAGCATGACCAGATGTTTCATAAAGTTTAATTTTAGCCATATGGGGGATTTGAACTTCTTGAACTCCATATTTTTTACTAATTTTTTTCAGTTTATTGTAGAGCTCTTTGATGATGACAGTTCCTTTTGGTGTATACATTGGTAACCCTGCTCCAACCAATTCAGAAAAGGTGAACAAATCCATTTCTTTTCCAATTTTACGGTGGTCTCTTTTCAGAGCTTCTTCTTTCATTTTTTTATATTCATCTAATTGATTTTTATTTTCAAAAGCAATTCCATAAATACGAGTTAGCATTTGATTATTTTCATCTCCACGCCAATAAGCACCAGCAATTCGATCAATAAAAAAAGAATCGGTATCTATTTCGGAAGTATTTTGTATATGAGGACCAGCACATAAATCAACAAAATCACCAGTTTTATAAATAGAAAGTTTTTCTCCGTTTTTAACTAATTCATCTATTAACTCAAGTTTGTATGGCTGGCTAACAAAAATTTCTCTAGCTGTATTTTCGTCAACTTCTTGATATTCAAAATCGGTATCTTTATTAAGTTGTTTTTTAATCCCTTTTTGAAAAGTTTTTAAATCTTTTTCGGTAGGATTTTTGTCTGGACTAAATTCAAAATCATAATAAAAACCATTATCAATAACTGGGCCAATGGCTAATTTGGCATCTGGATCAAACTTTAAAACCTCAATCGCTAACAGGTGAGCCAGCGAATGTCTAATTTTTTGTAATTTTTCCTCATTCATATTTATAGATTATGCCTTATTTTTGTTTGAATTAAAAGTTTTTTACAAAACCTTGATTGCATCAGCAAGCATACTTAATTCATCATTTCGTTTATTTAGTTTACCTTTGATGGCGATACATTTACCAATTTTTAAATCATTTTTATTTTTTTCAAATATTTTTGGGAAAGCAACTATCTCGAGCGTCTCAGTCAAGTCGCTGACTCTAATAAATGCCATTTCGTCACCCTTTTTTGTTCTAATAATACGAACGTCATCAATATGGCCTGCAATAATTGTACTAAAACCAGAACGATTTTCTTTTTTGATCTCAATAATTTTTTTTGCTTTTTCTAATTTTTCTTTAAATTGTTCAAGCGGATGCCCAGAAATATACAATCCGAGTAGTTCTTTTTCCCAAGCCAGTTTATCTTTTTCAGTAGCAGATTTTGTTGGAGAAAGTTTTAAATGACTAGCTTCAACGTCTCCACTAAATAGAGAATTTTGATCAGTTGATTCCTTGGAAAGTTCTTTTGAATAACTTAATATTTCATCTAGATTTTCTAACATCTCCCCACGTTCTCCAAGTTTATCCATTGCACCACACTTAATCAGCGCTTCCATTGATCTTTTGTTTAAGTTTTTATCTTTAACTCTTTTCAAAAAATCTTCTAGAGATTTAAATTTACCATTACGCTTTCTCTCTTCAATTATTACATTGGCAATTCCTTCACCAAAGTTTTTTATAGTTGTAAGACCAAAGCGAATCCCGTCTTCAGATCCTTCTGCCAGTTGCTTCGCTTTTTCAGAAATTTCACGCCCCTCTTTATCTTTACTCATGATTACAGTAAAGTCAGCAAAAGATTCGTTGATATCTGGGGGTAGGACTTCAATATTCATTCTTTTACATTCCTCAACCATTTCGGCTACCTTTTCGACATCACCAGATTCAGCAGTTAAAACTGAAGCCATATATAAAATTGGATAATTTGCTTTTAAATAAGAAGTTAAATAAGCAACACGTCCATAGCTGGCAGCATGAGCCTTATTGAAACCATAGGCTGCAAATGTTTCAATTGATTCCCATAATTTTTCAGTTTTTTCTTTGGAAAGACCGCCGATTTCCTGACAACCTTTGGTAAATTTTTCATATTGCTGTTTCATAATTTCGGGGATTTTTTTACCCATAGCTTTTCGAAACTTATCAGCTTCTCCCCACGAATAACCAGCAAAATTAACAGCAAGTAGCATGATGTCATCTTGATAAATTAAAATACCAAAAGTTGGTTCAAGAATTTCTTTGAATCTTTCATCAAGATACTTAACTTTTTTAGGATTATTTTTCCTTTCAATATAATCAGGAATAAAAGCCATTGGACCTGGTCGATACAGTGCGACCATGGCGTTAATATCATTTATATTTGTTGGCTTAAGTTGTTTTAAAAATTGGGTCATTCCTTGTCCGTTTAATTGGAAAGTTGCAGCAGTTTCTCCTCGAGATAACATTTGGTAAGTCTTTGGATCATTTAGCGGAATTTTATCAATATCGATATATTTTTCATAAATTTTTTCAATTAGTTTTATGGTGTTACCCATAATAGTTAAGTTTTTTAAACCAAGAAAATCAAATTTCAAAAGTCCAACTCCATCTTCACCAACGGCATGCATGTTGTACTGAGTGATTAGATGACCTTCACCCTTGGGATCGAATTGAAGAGGGGTATCATCAGTTAGTGGATCAGGCGAAATAACAACCCCCGCGGCATGAACTCCAATGTGACGAGCACAGCCCTCAATTTTTTTAGCCATGTCTAGAATTTTTTTAGTGTCAGATTCTTTTTTGTATATCTGTTTTAATTCAGTAACTTCATCTAGTGCACGATCAATTGTCATCGGGAACCCTTGTGCACCGAATGGAATTAATTTAGCGATTCGATCAGCAATGCTATATTCATAGCCCATGGCTCTGGCAACATCACGGACAGATCCTCTGGCGGCCATTGTTCCGAATGTTCCAATTTGAGCAACATGCTCTTTGCCGTATTTTTGACGAACATATTCTATGATTGTATCTCTTTTATCGTCGGCAAAATCCATATCAATATCAGGGGCAGAAGGCCTTTCTGGATTTAAAAATCTTTCAAAAGGTAAATTAAGCTCTATTGGGTCAACGATTGTAATTCCAATAAGATAAGAGACGAGGGATCCAGCAGCTGACCCTCTGGTGTTTGAAAGAATTTTTCTTTCTTTGGCAGCGTGTAAAATATCAGCAACCGCTAAAAAATATTTAGCATATCCTTTAGTTTTAATAATATTTAATTCATAATCAATTCGATCAACTATCTCTTTAGTTTTTTCTATTCCACGATAACTCAAACCTCCATAGGCTTTGTGTCGAAGTTCATCATCAGAATTTTTTCCAGATTCAATTTTGTAGTCGGGAAATTTCCATTTTCCAAGTTCAATTTCTACATTACATTCATCAATAATTTTTTGAATATTTTCAATTGCATCAGGAGTTTCTTCAAAAAGATTGTGGGCTTCTTTTTGATCTATAAAAGAAAAGTCTGATTCGTCTTGATCAAAATCTGAGTCACCACCAAAATTTGTTTGAACATACAATAATGTTCGGCGGGCTTCTTTATCTTCTGGATTTAAATAATAAACATCATGAGTTGCAACTAACTTAGCATTATTTTCTCTAGCAAATTTAATAATTTTTTTGATTGCTTCACTGAAACCCTCAATTTCTGGATGATGACAAATTTCTAGATATAAATTTTCATCACCATAAGTATCTCTATAAAATTTTAATAATTCATGTGATTTGTTCTCATCATTAAATTTTATTGCTTTAGCCAAGTCCCCAGAAAAAGCGGGGATAATACAGATTAAATCTTTACTATATTTTTCAATTAACTCTTTATCGATTCTTGGTTTGTAATAAAAACCTTCAAGGTGAGAATCCGTGACTAATTTAATTAAATTTTGATAACCCGTGTAGTTTTTCGCTAGTAGGATTAGACGGCTTCTTTGGGTATCAATTCGTGGTTCTTTATCGTGTCTAGTTCGATTAGCTACATAAAAATCAACTCCAATAATTGGTTTAATTTTTGCATCTAAACATTTTTGATAAAATTCAATGGCGCCATATAAATTACCGTTATCGGTTAAGGCAATAGCAGGCATTTCATTTTTTTTAGCTTTCTCTATTAGTTCAGGAATTTTAGGAAGAGCATTTAAAAGGCTATAATGGCTATGTGTATGTAGATGGCAAAAATTAGTCTTCATTAAGATAATAATAATCTAAAATGACAAAAAACAAAAATCAACAAAAAGATAAGTTAAAAAATTCTAATAATAAAGTACCTAAATTTATCATTGGTATCGACGAGGTTGGACGTGGCCCGGTAGCTGGTCCTGTTACAGTATGTGCTGTTTTAATGACAGAAGATGCTTATAAAAGTTTTAAAAAAAATGAATTATGTCAAAAATTGCGTGACTCGAAAAAACTTTCACCTAAAAAACGACAAGAATGGTTTAATCGAGTTAAAAAATGGCAAAAAGATGGGATGTTAGATTTTGCTGTTTTTAATTTAAGTGCATCAGCAATTGATAAGTTTGGAATTAGTAGTGCGATTCAGAAATGTTTAAATAAGTGTTTGGAAGAATTGGATGTCCCTTTTGGGAAAGATCGATCGCAGATTTTATTAGATGGGCGATTGCTTGCACCAGATAAATATCAGAACCAGAAAACAATTATTGGGGGAGATGCTAGTGAGCCAATTATTTCTCTTGCTTCAATTATAGCCAAAGTCAAAAGAGATAAATATATGATAGAAAAATCAGAACAATATTCAGAATATGAATTTGATAAACATAAAGGTTATGGAACCTCTGCCCACATGAAAGCAATAGAGAAATATGGTCTTTCAAATTTTCATCGAAAAAGTTTTTTAAAAAGGTTTTTGTAGAAAAGTTAAGAATTCAAGTTTTTTCTTTACAAACTCAACAATATCTGTTAATCTTTTGCCTATTATGACAGTAAGAATGAGACATACCAAAGCCCATACAAGAAACAGAAGATCGCACCATGCGCTCTCAAATCCTGCTTTGACAAAAGATAGTAAAACAGGAGTAGTTTCAATGAGACATAGGGTATCTCCAATAAATGGAGAATATAAAGGTAAAAAAGTTCTTGAAATTTCTTCAAAAAAGAAAAAAGCTTTAAAAGAAAAACCAACAGAAGAAACCCAAGAAAAAACTGAAGAAAAGAAATAAAGCCAACTAAAAAGCTTGGCTTTTTTCTTTAGTTAGATATAATTACTACTGTAATTACAATATGGCGAATAGGCACCTTTCAAGATCAATAGTACTTCAAACTCTTTTTGAGTTGGATTTTAAACAAAGTGATAAAAAATTCGCTGAGAGTATTCTATTTCGTAATGTTGAAGAATTTGCTCCTGGTATTGGTGATGATACCTTTATGAAAAAATTATTAGAAACTATTTTATCCAAAAAGACAGAAATTGATCAAATAATTGAAAAAGCTGCTCCTGATTGGCCTCTCGATAAAATTGCGATTGTTGATCGTAATGTTCTAAGGCTTGGTTTAACAGAATTGCTTTTTTCTGATAAGGGCGAGGTTCCAGCCAAGGTTGCTATTAATGAGGCCATTGAACTTGCCAAAAATTTTGGTGGTGAATCAAGTGGAAAATTTATTAATGGAGTTTTGGGTGCTGTTTATAAAGAAATGGGAGAACCAGGAAAAGATGAAACTTCTTCAAGAAAAAAAGAAATTGCTTTTGACGAAATGGTAATTGAAAAAAAAGTCGGTGCAATTGTCTTTTCCGAAAAAGGTGAAGATTTCTATATTGCCTTAGTCCATGATGTATTTGGGCACTGGACTCTTTCAAAGGGCGGACTTGAAGATGGTGAAGATAATGAAGCTGGTTTAAAAAGAGTTGTTAAAGAAGAGTTGGGTATTGATCTAAAAGAAATTATTGAAAAATTAGGAGAAAATGAATATGTTGCTAATCATCCTGAAAAAGGCAAGCATCGTAAACAGGTTACTTATTATTTAGCCAAAGCTAATTTTGGTGATTTAAAACTTGGTGAGACAGGTGGATTAGATGATGCCCGATGGTTTAAGCTTCAAGAAATTCTTGATTTAAATTTTTATGATGATATTCTGCCTTTAGTTACCAAAGCAATTAAAAAATTGGCAACTATTAATACGAAATAATGGATTATTCAAAAATTGAAGAAAAGATAGGTGTAAAATTCAATCATCAGGATTTATTAATCCAAGCTTTTACTCATCGTTCATTTTTAAATGAAAATCGTGATAAAGACTTGGAGCATAATGAAAGATTAGAGTTTTTAGGTGATGCTGTTTTGGAATTAGTAACAACAGACTATTTATTTAAAACTTTTCCAGATAGAAATGAGGGGGATTTAACAGCTTTTCGTGCTTCTCTGGTTAATACTCAGTCGATTTCTGATGTTGCTACTAATTTAGGCTTTAATGATTACCTACGATTATCAAAAGGAGAATCAAAAGATGAGGGTCGAGCTAGGTCATATATTTTGGCTAATGTTTTTGAATCAGTTATTGGTGCTGTTTATCTAGATCAGGGATATGAAAAAGCAGAAAAATTTATTACTGAATTTTTGTTCCCAACTTTGGATAGGGTTATTGCTGAAGGAACTTGGGTTGATGCAAAAAGTAAATTACAAGAAGTGGTTCAGGAAAAACACGGGGTAACACCTTCTTATAAAACAGTCAAAGAAGATGGGCCTGATCATGATAAAGTATTTACCGTTGCTGTTTACTTTAATGATAAAAAAATTGATACAGGGTCTGGTAAATCAAAGCAAGAAGCAGAGCAAGATGTTGCTAGAAAAATTCTTAAACAAGAGGGGATTATTTAATATAATTAGAGGATGTATTTAAAAGAACTAGAAATTATAGGTTTTAAATCTTTTGCTAATAAGTCAAAATTAAATTTTGATTCTGCTATTTCGGCGATTGTTGGTCCCAACGGATCTGGTAAATCAAATATTGCTGAAGCTTTTCGTTTTGTCTTGGGAGAACAATCCTTTAAATCAATGAGGGGTAAAAGAGGTGAAGATCTGATTTTTAGTGGAACCAATTCAATAGCAAAACAATCAAGAGCTGGAGTAAAAATTGTTTTAGATAATAGTGATAAAACATTACCAATTGATTTTGAAGAAGTTATTTTAGAAAGAATTGTTTATCGAGATGGAGTTAATGAATATAAAATTAATAATTCAGTTGTTCGATTAAAAGATATTTCAGAGCTTTTATCTGCCGCTAACATCGGATCTAGTGGGCATCATATTATTTCTCAGGGCGAAGCAGATAGAATTTTAAATACAACTGCCAAAGAAAGAAAAACTATTTTAGAAGAAGCGTTGGGTTTGAAAATTTTTGAATATAAAAAAAATGAAAGCCAACGAAAACTTGAAAAAACTCAAGAAAATATTAACCAAGTGCAATCTTTGCGTCGTGAGATTGCTCCACATATTAAATTTTTAAAAAAGCAAGTTGAAAAAATTGAAGAGGGGAAAAAATTAAAAGAAAAATTAATTGAAATTTATAAAGAATATTTTAAAAGAGAATCAATTTATTTAAAAAGTAAAAAACAAGAACTAATACATATTGTAGATGAACCCAAAAAAAGACTAAATGAAATTGATCAAAAAATTAATCAATATCGAGAAATTTCAAAATCTTCGGAAAATCAAGAATTAAATGAACAAATTGAAAAACTCCAAAATGATTTGGGACAAATAGATCAACAAAAAACTCAATTGATTCGACAACAGGGGCAAATTGAAGGGGAATTACAATCCCTTCAAAAAATATTATCTAAACGAGACCAAAATAAAGATAATCAAATTATTTTAAATTATAACGACTTTGATTTATTAGAAAAGGAAATTTCTGATATTAAAAATCAAGTTGAAAATGAATTTGATTTAAATCTTGTCAAAGAAAAAGTAAACCAGATAATTAATTTAATTTCTGGTTTTATTAAAGAAAAAAGAAAAGATGAAGAAAATGGTGAAAATCATGAAATTTCTAAAGAAATCTCGCAAACTAATGAAAAATTAACTATTACACTATTTGAAATTGAGATTATTCAAAAAAATGAAAAAAAACTTCAACAAGAGCTATCAGAAATTAGACAAAAAATAGAAGAAGACAAAACAGATTCTCTGGAAGCAGAAAAGAATATTATTGCATTGATGACCGAAAAAAATGAACTTCAACAATTAATTTCAAAACATTCAGTTAGTATTTATAATTTTAATCAGGATGAAGCATCATTCAAACAAGAATTAATGGAAGCTGTTGCTGTAACCACTCGAGAATCAATCAATTATGAACAAATTAATTTGTCTGATGAGGAAATATTATCTGAAAAAAGGCAAAAACAGATTGATCGTAAAAAAGATTTGGAAAGATTAAAGATAAAAGTAGAAGAGTTTGGTGGTGGATCTGGTGAAGAGATTCTTCAAGAATTCAACGAATCAAATGAAAGAGATCAATTTTTGATTAAAGAAATCGAAGATTTAGAAAAATCTGCAGAAAATTTAAAAAATCTAATAAATGATTTAGAAGAAAAAATTAATCAAAAATTTCACGAAGGTATGACAAAAATTAATTTTGAGTTCCAAAAGTTCTTTGAATTAATGTTTGGTGGGGGCAATGCCTCTATTAGTATCACCAAAATTAAACCAAGAAGGAGAGATACTGATTTAGATTTTGGACAAGATCAGGATTTGGAGGAAGATGACCTAGAAGAAGGAGTTGAGGTTAATGTTAGTTTACCTCGTAAAAAAATTAAGGGATTGATGATGTTGTCTGGTGGAGAGAGAGCGCTGACTTCGATTGCTCTTATTTTTGCAATGAGTCAAGTCAATCCTCCGCCTTTTATTATTTTAGATGAAACAGATGCAGCATTAGATGAAGCAAATTCTCGTAAATATGGTGATATGATTGAGAATCTTTCAAAGCATTCACAACTTATTTTAATTACTCACAATAGAGAAACAATGGGGAGAGCTGGTATTTTATATGGTGTTACCATGACTAATGGTATTTCCAAACTATTATCTGTTAATTTTGAGGTGGGGATAGAGTGGGCAAAATAGTTTTAATTTTGTTATAATTATTTTGTAATTAAAATATGAAAAAAATTAGATTAAATTTTGGTTTTACCTTGATGGATGTTTTGATTGTTGTTTCTCTTATCAACTTTATTGCTGGAATTGTAATGTCTCAAATGGCTGATGCTAAAATTTTAGCCAATGATGCTCATAAAAAACAAGAAGTTATGCAAGTTGCCAACGCAATGGAATTGTATAGGTCTACTTTTAATACTGCTCCAAGTGCTGATCTTGTTGGTAAGGGTTTTTATAATGAAAGGAGTATCGAATACGAAACTGCAATGCGAGAATTAGTCAATAATGGTTTTTATCCAGAAATTCCAACAAGTCCAAGTGGTAGTGATTATTTTTATATGGTTAATTCTGATGGGTTGGGAGTTTTCTTGGCTATTTTGTTATCCCAAAAGGAATTAGAGGATGGTGGTAATGGTTGTTATTTTTCAAATTCTGAAAATTATTGTGGACCAGATGATAATGATGATTCAGAAAATGAATACAGTCGTAATTTATTGTTAGTAGAAGCAGAAAGTTGTAATAACAACTCTTGTTCCCCAATCAAGGATAATATTACTGGTAGAGCTGTTGGTGGTGGGAGTGGTGGAAATGACAATGGGGGTGAACAGAATTCTGTCGCCTGTGCCAGTATCCCCGATGATTTTTATGATGTCTATGAATTGCAGGGAATAATTGTTCCCAATACAACACAGGCATGCGCTAGTGGTTATGTGGGAGAACTTGATTTTTATGTTGTTGACAATACATTTTATTACAGCTGTGTCGATGATTTATTATCTCCAAATGAGACTGCAAATTGCCAGGTCAGTTTTTTACAAAAACAAGTTGCTTGTGCTGATATAGAAGATTATCTATATAATGAAAGGGATTTAAGAACATACATATTAGAAAACCCAACTACTGTTTGTATTAATGGTTACCTAAGGCCTGATAACTATACATCCGTGACAGATGGAGACACCTTGAATTATATGTGTTTGAGTGACCAGATTTCTGGTTTGGATGAAGCAACACCAGAAACGGCTGTTTGGTGTAATACAAAATTTAATAAAGTTCCTTCTTCTGGCGTACCTACTCTCCCAAGAAGGGAGGTCTTCTAATCTGTAATCCCCATATCAATTTTTTTCTGCTCTAAATCGATTGATTCAATTTTAACTTTTATTTCATCACCAAGACGATATTTCTTTTTGGTTTTTTCACCAACGATTGCATAGCTTTTTTCATCAAATTTATAAAAATCGTCACCTAATTTTGAAACATGAACCATTCCTTCTGTCAGAGTTTTTTTAATTTGAGCAAATAAACCAAAAGGGGTAACTCCAGAAACAATCCCTTCAAATGTTTCGCCAATATGATCTTGCATGTATTCTGCCTGTTTATAACGAATTGATTCCCGCTCTGCTTCAGTTGCAGAAATTTCTCGCTCAGTGGACAAAGCAGCTGCATTTTCAAAATGGTTCAATTCAATCACATCAATTTTTTGTTTATTCAAAAATTTAAAGAGAATACGATGAACTAACAAATCAGGGTATCTTCTAATTGGGGAAGTAAAGTGAGTATAAAATTTAAAAGCCAATCCAAAGTGTCCAATATTTTCTGGTGCGTAAATTGCCTTACTCATTGTTCTAACAGCTGCAGTTTTTATTAAATTTTCCTCATTTTTTCCTTCAACATCATCAAAAAGTTTGTTCAAATCTTTTGCTTCAACATACCCTTCATCATCAAGAGGCAAAAAATATCCCAATCCCTTAACAAAACTAGCTAGATCTTCTAATTTTTCTTTATTAGGTAAATCATGAATTCGATAAATTAATTTATTTTGAATGTTACCATTTACTTTTCCTTTATCGTGAATAAATTTAGCAACCTCACGATTCGCCAAAAGCATCATTTCCTCAACTAATTTATGAGTGTCCATTCTTTCTTTTTTGATAATCCTGATTGGACGACCAGTTGTATCAAGTTCAAACTTGATTTCATCTGATTCAAATTCAATCGCACCTTCTGAGCGTTTTTGAGCTGATAATTTTTTGGCTATTTTATTAAGCTCATTTAACTCTTCAAGGAAAGGACCACTTTGAGCATCAATAATTGCCTGAGCTTCTTCATAAGTAAATCTTTTTTTAGAATTAATAACTGATTTACCAAATTTTCGATTTATAACTTTATTTTGATTATCAATTTCAAAAATCGCAGAAAAAGCCAACTTTTCCTCATTAGGGTTCAATGAGCACAAATCATTAGAAAGAATTTCTGGTAACATTGGAATAGTTCGATCAACTAAATAAACAGAAGTAGCTCTTTTGTGTGCTTCTTTGTCTAGCGCAGAATTAGGAGTCACATAATGAGATGCATCAGCAATATGAATCCCAACTTCTAAATTTCCATTATCTAATTTTTTAAAATGAATTGCGTCATCAAAATCTTTTGCATCAGCAGGATCAATAGTGAAAATATTTTCATTTCTTAAATCAAACCTTTTTTCGATCTCTTCTTGTGGTATTTTTTTCCATTTTTTTTGAAGCTCTTTTGCTTCATCATCAACATTTTCTGGAAAATCAATAATGAAACCTTTTTCATAGACAATAGATTGAATCTCAACCTCGTGCTCACCCTTTTGTCCAAAGATTTTTAAAAGAGAAGCTTCTGGTAATTTATTATTTTGCCAATTTTCTAATTTGATCAAGACTTTTTGATTTATATTAACTTTTTTTTCAAATTCTTTTTGAAGTTTAAAATTTGTATAAATTTTAAAATTATCTGGCTTAACTATTTTTTGATTATTTTCATCTATAATTGTTCCGACAAATTGTTCTCTGGCTCTCGAAACAATAGCAACAACTTCTCCTAATGGCTGGTCATCTTGTCCAATCCCAATTTTTTTAATTTTAACAATATCGTTGGGGAGAGCCTTGTTAATTTTATCTGGGGAAATAAAAATTTCTTCTTTTGTTTCTGGAATTTTTACAAATCCCATCCCTTTAACGTTAGTACTAATTTTAGCTTCTATAATATTTTGTTCATTCATATTTATAAAAGATATGTTAACTTAAAATTTGTGATAAGTGAAGTTGCTTTAGCTATTTGACCTCTTTTGAATCTTTTGATACTATTTCGCTCATGTTAATAATTAGATTACAAAGAGTAGGAAAGAAAAACGAACCAACATTTCGAATTGTTTTAACTGATTCAAAAAATGGTCCAAAGAGTGGAAAATTTTTAGAAATTCTTGGTTCTTATGATGCTCGTGATAAAAATGAAACTAAAATTAATGCTGATAGGGTAAAGCAGTTGATTTCACAAGGGGCACAACTTTCAGATACAGTTAGAAATTATTTAATTAATCAAAAAATTATTGAAGGTAAAAAAGTAAATGTTTTGCCAAAGAAAACTCCTATTGTAAAAGAGGATGAAAAAACCGAACCAGTTGATGCAACTCCTGAACCAACCCCTGAAAAAACTGAACCAGCTCCTGAACCAGTTGATGCAACTGAACCAGTAGCAGAAGAAAATAAATAATTTATTGACTTCACAATTAAAAATGCTTTATAATGTAAGTGTGCAGTTGGCTAAGTATTGACTGCAGTTAATCATTAAATATTAAAGAAAGAAAATGTCAGCAGAAAATGAATTAGATTATAAATTTCTTGAGAGTACTGTTAAATCTTTGGTAGATAATCCAAATGACGTTAAAATTAATCGAACTGTGGATGAAATGGGAGTGTTACTTACGCTATCAGTAAATCCAGAAGATATGGGGAAAATTATTGGGCGTCAAGGAAATACAGCAAAAGCTATCAGAATTTTACTAAGAGTTGTTGGAATGAAAAACAACGCTCGCGTTAATTTAAAAATTAATGAACCAGAAAATGGTAAAAGATCTGAAACAACAGTTGATCAAGCAATTGATGATTTAAAAATCTAATCTATTTTAAATCTATAATAGAAGTAAAATCACACAACTCTCTCGTTCCTAATCCTCGACTTTCTTATGTCAAGACATAAAGTCATTGACAACGAAGGTCTGCGGAAGAACTCGATAGTGTGTGGTTTTACTTTACCAAAATAAAGTGATTAAATTATAAAAATGAATTTTCATATAATTACATTATTTCCAGAATCGATGGATTCATATATAAATAGCTCAATTATTAAAAGAGCTGTTGCTGATAAAAAAATCTCAATTAAATTTTATAATCCGAGAGATTTTACCAATGATAAAAACCACAGGGTTGATCAAAAACCATACGGCGGCGGTCCAGGAATGGTTATTGAAGCAGAACCAATTATCAAAGCAATTGCCAAAGCCAAAGGGAAAAAAAAGAAAATTAAAATTTTTTATACTTCGCCTTCTGGGAAAAAATTTACTAATTTAATTGCTCAAAAAAATTCTAAAAATTATAAAGATATTATAATCGTATGTGGTCGTTATGAGGGTATTGACGCTAGAGTTAAAAAGGTTTTTAAAGGGCAAGAAATTTCAATTGGAGAATATACTTTGACGGGGGGTGAATTACCCGCTCTGGTCATTATTGATTCCATATCGCGTCAGATTAAGGGTGTTTTGGGGAATGATGCTTCTCCAGAAGAAAATCGTATTTCATCTTCAGATGTTTATACTAGGCCAGAAACCTTTAAGTATAAAAATAAAAAATACAAAGTTCCAGATATTTTATTATCTGGAAATCATGCTAAAATTGACGAGTGGCGTCAAAAAAATAGAGAAAAATATAATAATGTGGATAAGTAGTTGACGAAACTTCATTTTTAGATTAGTATTAACCCCAAGCTAATGAGGGATTGAGTTTTGAATGGGGCGATATTTTAATAATATAAAAAATTAAATAAACTGCATAATGCAGGCTTTAAATATTACAAACAGTAATTAGACACAAAGCAAACCCAAGTAGACTTTAAAAAAAGTTTATATGGGTTTGTATTTGCGTCTTTAAATTAAATTATGGCGAAATCACAATTAATTAGAACTGACTTAAAAAACACAATAGGGCAAAGAAAACAAAAGTATTTCTCAAGATATCGTAAGGCAAAAATGGGTCTACCGAATCTTTTTGAAGGGCAACTATCCTCTTTCAAAGATTTAATTGACAATGGTTTAAAAGAAGTTTTTGGTGAATTTGAAACTATTTCAGATTATTCAGCCAAAAAATTTGATTTAAAACTCGGGGATATTATCTTTGATGAACCAAAATTAACAAGTAAAGAAGCTAGATTTAATCATTTAACTTATGATGCTCCAATGAAAATTAGAGCAACTCTTATTAATAAAACCTTGGGGACAAAAAAAGAACAAGAAATTTTCTTGGCTGACTTTCCTTTGATGACCAAACACGGTACTTTTATTATAAACGGAGTTGAAAGGGTAATCGTTCCGCAACTTGCGCGCTCTTATGGTATTTTGTTTACTAAACAATTAATTCGCGGACGATTTCAGTTTGGTTCAAAAATTATTCCTTCAAGAGGTGCTTGGATCGAGCTAGAAACTGATGCTGATGATGTCGTCTATATTAGAATTGATCGAAATAGAAAATTCCCAGTGACAACTTTCCTAAGAACTCTAGGTGTTGCAACAGATAAAGAAATCATTGACTTGTTCAAAAAAAATGAAAAAGCTCAACTTGCAATTAAAAAGACATTGGATCGTGATCCTGTAAAAACTGTAGAAGATGCATATCTTGATGTATACAAAAGATTGCGTGATGGTGATTTGGCAACATTAGAAAATGCTAAAGAATTCATTAATTCAATATTGAATAAAGAAAGGTATGATTTGTCAGAAGTGGGTAGATTTAAATTCAACAAAAGATTTAATTTATCAATAGATAAAAAAGCACTAGAAAAACAAACTCTTAATTTGGAAGATTTTTCTATAATTATTTCGCATGTTATTGATTTAAATCATAATCCAGAAGCAGAAGAAGATGATATTGATCATTTGGGTTCTAGAAGGGTTCGTTTTGTTGGTGAATTACTTCAACAAAAAATTAGAACAGGAATGGCACAAATGAAGAGGAATATTCAAAATAGAATGTCAACAATTGATACAGATTCAACTTTGCCAGCTAATTTTATTGCACCAAGGCCGCTACAAGCAAGAATCAAAGAATTTTATACAACAAATCAACTTTCTCAATTGATGCAGCAAGAAAATTTATTGACTGAAACTGAACATTTGAGAACTGTTTCTGCTCTTGGCCCGGGTGGTCTTCAGAGAGAAAGAGCTGGTTTAGAAGTTCGTGATGTCCATCCCTCACACTATGGTAGAGTTTGTCCTATTCATACGCCAGAAGGTCCAAATATTGGTCTAATCTTGCGCCTTTCAAATTATGCTAAAACTAATAAATACGGAATGATTGAAACCCCATATTTAAAAGTGGAAAAAGGAAAAATTACCAAGGAGATTGTTTATATGAATGCTCATGATGAAGAAGGTTATACAATTGCTCACGCCGCAACAAAAATAGATGATAATGAAAATATTGTTGAAAAATATGTTAGTGCAAGAAAAAATGGTAATCCAGTTATTATCAAAAATGCAGAAGTTGATTTTATTGATATTGCCCCAAGTCAAGCTTTTTCAATTGCCACATCAATGATTCCTTTTCTAGATCATGATGACGCCAACCGTTCTTTGATGGCATCAAACATGCAAAAACAAGCTGTTCCTCTATTAAATGCAGAAGCTCCGATTGTCGCAACAGGTGCAGAAGAAACAGCATTAACTTTTTCAAATAGAGTTTTAAGAGCACAAAGAGATGGTGTAGTTGAATCAGTTGATGCTAGAAAAATTACTATTAAAAATTCTGAAAAAGAAATAGATGAATATGAATTAGAAAACTTCCGTAGAACTAATAATTTCACCTGTTTTCATCATAGTCCAAATGTTAATGTCGGAGATAAAATCAAAAAAGGAGATTTATTAGCAGATACCTCAACATCAGACAATGGGCAGATTGCTCTTGGTAAAAACCTTTTGGTTGCTTTTATGTCTTGGTCAGGATCGAATTATGAAGATGCTATTATTATTTCTGAAAGATTAGTTCAAGATGATGTTTTGACATCAGTTCATTTAGAAGAAGTTGTTGTAAATGTTCGTGATACAAAACTAGGTCCAGAAGTTACAACTTCAGATATTCCAAATGTTGGTGATAATAAATTAAAAGATCTAGACGAAGATGGAATTGTTCGAATTGGTGCAGAAGTTAGATCGGGTGATATTTTAGTTGGTAAAATTACTCCAAAAGGTGAATCTCAGTTAACCCCAGAAGAAAGATTACTTCGATCTATTTTTGGTGATAAAGCTCGTGATGTAAAGGATTCTTCAAAAAGGGCAGAAGGCGGTCTGAGGGGTCGTGTGGTTAATGTTAAAATTTTCTCTAGAGAAAATGGCGACAAATTAGATTCAGGTATTATAAAAAGAATTCATATTGAAATTGCACAATTACGACCAATTACTGTTGGTGATAAATTGGCTGGTCGACACGGTAACAAGGGAGTTATTTCAAAAGTATTACCAGTTGAAGATATGCCATATGCAGAAGACGGTACACCAGTTGATATTATTTTAACTCCGCTTGGTGTTCCTTCTCGTATGAATCTTGGACAAATTTTAGAACTTCATCTTGGGCTAGCGGCTAACTCTCTAGATTATCAAGCAATTTGCCCTGCTTTTGCTGGAGCAACAGTTGAAGAAATTAGACAAGAATTGATTGATGCTGGTTTTGATTCAACCGGAAAGATGCCTCTTTACGATGGTCGAAATGGTGATAAGTTTGAACAAAATGTTTCAGTCGGCTATATGTACATGCTCAAGTTGCACCACATGGTTGAAGATAAATTACACATGAGATCAATTGGACCATACTCATTAATCACTCAGCAACCTCTTGGAGGTAAAGCTCAAAATGGTGGTCAAAGATTTGGAGAAATGGAAGTTTGGGCATTGCTTGGTCATGGTGTTGCGCACACTCTTCGTGAGGTTCTAACTTATAAATCAGATGATATTGTTGGTCGTTCAGCTGCTTTTGATTCTATTGTTAAAAATGAACCCATTACTCAGACAAACATTCCAGCTTCGTTTAATGTTTTGTTAAATAATATTCGTGGGCTTGCTCTGGATATTGACATCGTTGAAAAAGAAGATGACCAAGAATTTAATAATTAAGATAATCAAACAATCATGAGAAGAAATCAAAAACAAAAAAATATTGATAAAATTTTCTTAAAAATGGCTTCGCCAGAAAGAATTTTAGAATGGTCATGTGGTGAGGTTACTCGTCCTGAGACAGTTAATTACAGAACTCAAAGATCTGAAAAAAATGGATTGTTTGATGAAAGAATTTTTGGGCCAGAAAAAGATTACGAATGTTATTGTGGTAAGTACAAGGGAATCAGATACAAAGGTATTACCTGTGAAAAGTGTGGTGTCGAAGTAACAAAAGCAATTGTCCGCCGAGAGAGAATGGGCCATATTGAACTAGCTTCACCAGTCTCACATATTTGGTTTTTGCGTAGTATGCCATCAAGAATTAGTTTGATTCTTGGCATGAGTTCATCTGATGTTGAAAAAGTTATTTATTTTGCTGGCTATTTAATTACTAAAATTGATGAAGAGGAGAAGAAAAGAATTTTATCTGACTTAGAATCAGAACTTAAAACAAAAAGTAAGACAGCACAAGATAAAAAAACTAAAGAAAGACTAAAAGATCTTTATCAAGATACAAAAAAAGAAATTGATGAAATTGTTAAAGGAAAAGTTCTTGATGAAATTCAGTATCATAAATATTCTATGAAATATAGTGCACTCTTTGAAGCTTCAATTGGTGCTGAGGCAATTTATGATATTTTTAAATCTTTAAATCTAGAAGAATTGTTAGCAAACTTACAAAAAGATATTGAAAATGCACCTTCTTTATTAAAAATTAAATTAAACAAAAGAATAAGTTTAATTAAATCAATGATAAATTCAAAAATTAGACCTGAATGGATGTTTTTGAATTATATTCCTGTTATTCCACCAGCACTACGCCCTATGGTAGCTCTTGATGGTGGACGTCAAGCAACATCTGATGTTAATGACCTTTACCGTAGAGTTATCAATAGAAATAATCGTTTAAAAAAATTAAAAATAATTGGAGCGCCTGATGTTATTTTAAGAAATGAAAAAAGAATTCTTCAAGAAGCAGTTGACGCATTAATTGATAATTCAATTCGACATAATTCTAACTCTGGCATGATGAGTGCTGCTCAAAAAAGACCACTTAAATCTTTGGCTGATAACCTAAAAGGTAAAAAAGGATTATTCAGAGGTAATTTACTAGGTAAAAGAGTTGATTACTCTGGTCGTTCGGTTATTGTTATTGGTCCTAATTTGGCTCTTCACCAGTGTGGTTTACCAAAACATATGGCTTTGGAATTATTCAAACCTTTTGTTATTTCAGAATTATTAAAAAAAGAACTTGCTTTTAATATTAGAGGAGCAGGGCGTCTTATTGATGATGGAGCCCCAGAAGTTTGGGAGATCTTGGAAGATGTTATCAAAGATAAATATGTTTTATTGAATCGTGCTCCAACTTTACACAGACTTGGTATTCAAGCATTTCAACCCGTTTTAATTGAGGGTCAGGCTATTCAAGTTCACCCACTTGTTTGTACTGCTTTCAATGCCGACTTTGATGGTGACCAAATGGCAGTTCATGTTCCTTTATCAGTTGTTTCTCAATATGAAGCCAGAGAAATTATGGCAGCAGACAAGAATATTTTAAAACCTGGTTCAGGAGAACCAGTTGTTGCTGCCAAATTGCTAGACATATTACTTGGATGTTTTTGGGTTACAAAAATGGTTAAAGGTGAAAAAGGAGAAGGTATGATGTTCCCAGGTCCAAATACTGCAATGACAGCTTATGATTATGGATTAGTTTCTTTGAGATCAAAAATTTTAGTTAAAACAAAAAAGGAAACAAAATATCAAAATGAAAGTGGTGATAATCAACTAGAAACAACTGTAGGTAGAATTATTTTTAATTCAATTTTACCCCAAGATTATCCTTTTATTAATGAAGAAATTAATAAAAAGAAAATGTCATCTATTGTGGCAGATTTAATTAACAAGTACGGACTTGGTGGAATTCCTAAAATCATGGATGATATTAAAGATTTTGGATTTTATCATGCAACAAAATCGGGTATTACATGGGCAATTGACGATTTAATGATCCCACCAGAAAAAGACGCTATTATTAATGAAGCAACAGAAGAAGTTAAGAAAGTAATGAGACAGTTTGGGGATGGTCTACTTTCAGAACAAGAAAAAAAGAGAAAACTAACAACTATTTGGCATGGAGCTAAAAATAAAATAGAATCATTAATCCCAGAAAATTTGGATGAAAATTCTCCTGTTTATGATATGTGGAAGTCTGGAGCCAGAGGTTCTCTTGGACAAATTACAAATATGGCCGGTATGAAAGGACTTATTGTTAATTCAAAAGGTGAAGAAATTGAAACACCAATTCTCTCTTGTTCCAAAGAAGGTTTCAGTCCTATTGAGTACTTCACTTCAACTCATGGTTCTCGAAAAGGTTTAACCGATACAGCTTTAAACACTGCCAAAGCCGGTTATTTAACACGAAGATTATTTGACGTTGCTCAAGATATTATTGTTAATGAAGAAGATTGTAAAACAAAAAAATCAATCAGAATCAGTAAAACATCATCAGATTCCGGAATGGAAGTCCCATTGTCTAACAAGATCAGAGGAAGGGTTTTAGCCTCTGATGTTGTTGTTGGTGGTAAGACATTGTTTAAAAAAGGTCATTTAATTACTAAAAATGATGCTCTTGATATTGAAAATTCAGAGGCTGAGTTTGTTGAAGTCCGATCACCGCTTACATGTGAATCAAAAAGAGGTGTCTGTTCAAAATGTTATGGTGTAGATCTTGGAAAGGATGAAATTGTTGACGTTGGTGAAGCTGTTGGAACAATTGCAGCACAAGCGATTGGTGAGCCTGGAACCCAATTAACAATGAGAACTTTTCACGCTGGAGGTACTGCTATTGTTGGTGGAGATATTACCCAAGGTCTCCCTCGTGTTGAAGAAGTTTTTGAAAGACGAAAACCAAAATCTCCTGCAATTATTTCAAAAACAGATGGAATAATTAGTGAAATTATAGATGAAAGAAAAGAGAAAAAATTAATTGTTTCTCCATCTGGAGCAAATAAAACAAAGAAAAATCAAGAATATAAAGTTTCTCAAGTTAGAACATTATTAGTAAAGGTTGGTGAAGAAGTTGTAAAAGGTCAACTTTTGACAGATGGTTCAGCCGATCTTTCAGAGCTTTATAAATATGCTGGAAAAGAAGAAACGGAAAATTATATTATTGGACAAATAAATAAAATTTATGAACTTCAAGGAGAGCCCGTTTCTAGAAAACATATTGAAATAATTGTTAAACAAATGTTTTCTAGAATTAAAATCATTGATTCAGGAGATACTTTGTTTACTGTTGGAGATGTTGTTAATAAAACAGATTTCAATGAAGAAAATGAAAAGATGAATAATCAAAACAAGATGGAAGCAAAAGGAGAACCTGTTATCTTGGGTATAACAGAAGTTTCACTTTCAAGAAAGAGCTTCTTATCTGCAGCATCATTCCAGCACACAACAAAAGTACTTATAAATGGAGCTATTCGTGGCTCAGAAGATGATCTTAATGGTCTCAAAGAAAATGTTATCCTTGGCCGTTTGATTCCAGCAGGAACCGGCTTTAAAGGAAGCAAAAAAAATCAAGAAGCGGAAAAGATTGAAGAAGAAGCAATTAGAAAATACGAAGAAACAACATCATATAGACAAGAATAAAATATTATTATGTCGCAAGATAATGTATCAAAAATAAAAGAGCGGCTAGGAATCAAAGAGGTAATAGAAGATTATATAAAATTAGAAAAAGCGGGAAGTAATTACAAAGGGAGATGTCCTTTCCATAATGACAAAACACCTTCCTTTTTCGTTTCACCAGAAAGAGAAAGTTATTATTGCTTTGGTTGTGGGGCAAAAGGCGATATTTTTACCTTTGTTCAAGAATTTGAAGGAACTGATTTTGTTGGTGCTTTAAAAATATTAGCCAATAAAGCTGGTATTGAATTAGAAAAAATTAATTATCAAAAAAATTCTAAAACAAAGATTATTAAAGATATTTTGGAAGAAGCGACTAGTTTTTTTGAAGAACAATTAAAAAATAATTCAGAAGTTAAGTTATATTTAGAAAAAAGAGGAATTAAAGAAAAAACTATTCTAGAATGGAGAATTGGATTTGCACCGTCTGGTTGGAGAAATATTTTTGATCATTTAAAAAAATTAAAATATTTAGAATCTGATATTGAAAGGGCTGGATTTATTAAAAAAAATGAAAAAGGAGAATATTATGATCGTTTCCGTAGTCGAGTTATGTTTCCAATTTTTAATTCAATGGGGGAGGTCATTGCGTTTTCTGGGAGAATTTTTGGCTCAAGTGAAGAAATGGCGAAATATATTAATAGCCCAGAAACTGAGGTCTTCAAAAAATCTGAGGTTTTATATGGTTTAGATAAAGCTAAAAAAGCAATTAGAAAAAATAATTTTACTATTTTAGTTGAAGGCCAAATGGATACAATAATGTGTTATCAAGCTGGATATAAAAATGTTGTTGCTTCATCCGGAACTGCTCTTACCGAAACTCAATTAAAAAATATTAATAAATTATCGAATAATTTAGTAATTGCTTTTGATTCAGACAGCGCTGGTTTTAGTGCTTCTGAAAAAGCCTGGGGGATGGCTCTTTCATTGGGTATGGATGTAAAGATTGCTCCTTTAAGAGGTGGTTTGGACCCCGCAGACTTGATTAAGGAAGATATAAAAAAATGGAAAGAGGTAATTAAAAATTCACAACATATTATAGATGCTTTAATTGATAAAATAAACGATTCAGGTTCATCTAAAAGAAAAATAAATCAAATGATTGTCAAAGAAATTATCCCACATCTTTCTTCTATAAAAAGTCGGGTTGATCAACATTATTTTACTAAAAAAATAAGTGATAAATTTAATTTACCAATTGATGTAATTTCTGAAGAAGTAAAAAATTATCAAAAAAATGGAAATCTTTTAGATGATGAATATTCAACCGGTGCTGATTATGAAAAACCCAAAGCAATTAATACTAGAGAAAGAGATGAGCTATCATTAGAAAAAAGACTTTTTGGTATTTTATATTATTTTGAAAAAAAAGATCCTTCAAGATTTGAAGAAATTCAAAAGGGGATAGTTAGTATTGTTGGTAAAGAAGAATATGATAAAATTCTAGAAAGTATTAACAATGAGCTTGAGGAGATAATCTTTGCTGTTGAGAATTCTTTTGACTACGAAACAGTTACAAAAGAATCAACAGAACTAATTAAAAATCTAAAAATTAAAAAATTAAATAAAAAGCGAAAAGAATTATTACTAGAATTAAAAAGTGCAGAAATAACCGGTGATGAAAAAATTGAAAATGATTTATTAAAAGAGATTAATAATATATCTAAAGAAATTCAAAAAAATATTTAAATATGCCAAGAAAAAAAACAAATAAAAAAGTGTACAAAAAGTCTACTAAAAAAACTATTAGAAAAAAAATAGTTAAAAAACCCAAAAAAAAGCCTCAAAAAAAAGCTAGCCCAAAAAAAGATCTGTCTGAAAAATTAATCTCAAGGGGAAAAGAACGAGGGTTTGTTACTTATGATGAAATTTTAAAAGAATTTCCAAGTATTGAGACTGATGTAAAATTTCTAACTAAATTATATGAAGATTTTGAAAATTCAGGAGTAGATGTTTTAGAAGGTGGTGGATTACTGGAAATGCCCAATGAAAAAGAAACCGAAAAATTTGTTTATGGAAAAATTTCCTCTCAATATGATTCAATTCAAATGTATCTAAAAGAAATTGGGCAGTATCCTCTTATTATGGCTCATGAAGAAAAAGAATTAGCCAAAAGAATTGAGGCTGGAGATGATGAAGCAAAAAACTTATTAGCTCGTGCCAATCTTCGTTTGGTTGTTTCAATTGCTAAAAAATATGTTGGTAGGAGCCCAGATTTGACACTTTTAGACTTGATTCAAGAAGGTAATCTTGGTTTATTTAAAGCTGTTGATAAGTTTGATTGGACAAAAGGTTATAAATTTTCTACTTATGCCACTTGGTGGATTAGACAGGCAATTACAAGAGCTCTAGCTGATCAATCTAGAACAATTAGAGTTCCAGTTCATATGGTTGAAACAATTGCTAAATATAAACAAGTTTTTAGAAGATTGTCTCAAGATTTGGGAAGAGAACCGATGCCAGAGGAAATAGCAATAGAAATGGATTTAGATATTGAAAAAATTTATACTATTGAAAAAATTGACCAAAACACAATTTCTTTAGAAAATCCCGTCGGAGATGATGGTGATGAAAAATCTACCCTAAGTGATTTTTTGGCTGACGATAAGGTTTCTTCTCCAGATCAGGATGCTTCACATAGAATTTTGAAAGATCAAGTTGAATCTATTTTATCTGACTTATCTGAAAAAGAAAGAAAAATTTTAGAATTAAGACACGGGCTGGGAGATGGTATTCAACATACACTCGAGGAGGTTGGTAAAAAATTTGGTGTTACTCGGGAAAGAATCCGCCAAATTGAAGCAAAAGCTCATGAAAAAATTAGACAACATACCGATGCTGGTAAACTAAAAAATTACTAATGAATAATTTAGTATTTGAAAAAAGATATAAAGAATTAAATAAAAAGCAAAAAGATGCTGTCTCTAGCATAGAAGGACCAGTTATGGTAGTTGCCGGCCCAGGAACAGGGAAGACTACAATTTTAACTCTTAGAATTGCAAATATTTTGAAAGAAACAGATACGCAGCCAGAAAATATTTTGGCGTTAACATTTACAGAATCAGCCGTTTATTCAATGCGTCAAAAATTAATAAATATTATTGGACAAACTGCTTATCGGGTTAATATTTTTACTTTCCACAGTTTTTGTAACAGTCTAATTGAACATTATCCTGAATTTTATGAAAGATTAATCTCTTCAAAACCTATTTCTGAATCACAGCAACTAAAGTTAATTGAAGAAATATTAGCAAAAGGTAGTTTTTCATTACTTTGTCCACTTGGAGATCAAAATTATTATGTTAATAAAATAAAAAGTGCAATATCTCATCTTAAAAAAGAAGGTTTTACTCCACTAGAATTTAAAAAAAATATTGAAGATAAAATAAAAAAAATAAAAGATAACAAAGACTTAATCAATTCTAAAACTAATAAATTAAAAGTAGAACATCAAAGAGAACTGAAGATACTTGAAAGAACTTTGGAATTATCATCATTTTATAATTTTTATCAAAAAAAGATGTTGGAAAATAAAGTTTATGATTTTGATGATATGATATTAGAAACTCTTGAAGCTTTTGATAATAATGAAGATTTTTTATTAGAGCAACAAGAAAAGTTTCAATATTTATTGGCGGACGAACATCAAGATACGAATCACTCTCAAAATAAAATATTAGAAATGATAGCCGATTTTCATGAATCACCAAATATTTTTATTGTTGGTGATGAAAAGCAGGCAATTTTTAGATTTCAAGGAGCATCATTAAACAATTTCTTGTATTTTAAGGATAGATTTAAAAATACAAAAATTATTCAATTACAAGAAAATTATCGATCAACTCAGACGATATTGGACAATGCATTTAATCTAATTTTAAAAAATCAGACTGATCCAGAATTAAATTTAACTTTAAAAAGTAATAAAAAAAACCAAAAGAAACCGATTGAAATTACCAAGTACCAAACTTATGATCAGGAAAATCACGGAGTTGTTTCAAAAATTAATAATTTGATTAAAAAAGGGATTGATCCAAATGAAATAGCTATTATTTATAGAAAAAATGCTGACGCTGTTGATATTTCAAATCTTTTAGAATCATTTAAAATCCCATTTCAAATAAAATCAAAACAGTCTATTATAAATTCTGATGATTATTTAAGATTAAAAATTATTTTAAATACAATTTCTAACCCATTGAAACAAGAAAATATTTTATCTTTTTTAAATTTAGATTTTTTAAAAATAAATTTTTCTGATCTTCATAAAATAAGTAGTAAAATAATTAATAAGAATATATTTGAGATTTTTGATCAAAATGTTTTTAAAGAAGATGAATTAAAAAATTATAAAAAAATATCAAAAATTGTTTCTACTCTAGAAAAAATTTCAAAAAAATCAAAAAATACTAACGCCGTCAACATATTTGAAAGCTCGATAAATGAGTTTGGTTTTATTAAGGCTATTTTAGCTGATAAAAATTCAGTCGAAAGAATTTCAATTATTGATCGAATATATAATGAAATAAAATCTGTTTCTAAAAGTAAAAATAATTATCTAATTTCTGATTTTATTGATCACCTAAAAACATTAGAAAATTATTCTATTGATCTAGAAACTTACATTTCTGATTTAGAAAAAGGAATTTCATTAATGACAGCCCATGGCTCAAAAGGTCTTGAATTTGACTATGTTTTTATAATTCATGCAAGTCATAATAATTGGGGGAATCAAAACACAAAAAGATATTTTGATTTACCTTATGTTAATTTAGAGATCAAAAATAACCAATCTATTGAAGATGAGAGGAGACTATTCTATGTTGCTCTTACAAGGGCAAGAGAGCTTGTTTCTATTAGTTATTCAGATTTTAATTTTGAATCAAAACAAGTTTTACCTACTCAATTTATATCAGAATTAGATCAAAAATTAATTATCCAAAAAAATGATAATGAACATAAATTAAAAGATATTTTTATACAAAAGACAAGCCCAAAAGAAAATAAAAATAAAATCACCGATAGAGAATATATTAAAAAAATTTTTTATGAACAACCGATGTCTGTTACTGCGTTAAATAATTATTTGAAATGTCCGTGGAGATATTTTTATTCAAATCTTATTAGAATTCCAATTGAAACAACACCAAGTTTATCATTTGGTAATTCAATTCATTCAACTCTAAGGTGGTATGTTGATAATTTGCAAGAAAAAATTTCATTGCAAAAATTACAAATGAAATTTGAAGAGATACTTGAGGGGCAATCAATTGATCAGAATTCAAAAAATAAAATTTTGAATGAGTCGAAGGATGTTTTGGACGGTTTTTATAAAAGTTTTTTACAAAAAATTGATAAGAACCAGAAATATTTAACTGAATATACAATAAATAATTCAATCTTTGATTCTGAAATGGGCGAAATAAAAATAAAAGGTAATTTAGACAGAATTGATTTTATCGATAAAAATCAAATTAGAATTATTGATTATAAAACTACAAAACCCAAAAGTGTTAATCAAATTCTTGGTAAGACAAAAAATGATAATGCAGATTACTACAGACAACTAATTTTTTATAAAATGCTTATCGACTTAGATAAAAGATGGGATTTAAAAGAAACTGAACTAATTTTTGTTAAGCCAAACGATCGGGGAGTTTATTTATCAAGAAAATTTGAAATTTCAGAAAAAGAAGTTGCTGAATTAAAAGCAGAAATTATTAGAGTTGCTGATGAAATAATTAATTTAAAATTTTGGGATAAAAAATGTGATGAAAAAGATTGTCCATATTGTAAAATGAGAGAAATTTTTAATTAAAATCAATGGAATGGTCATCAATAATTTGAATTAACAGTTGGTGGGGAATTATCCCAGAGACTGTCGTTGTCAAACCGGTTTTTGTTTTTATTATGTTGTATGGTGTGCCAAATTCTTTGTCTTTTGTTTGAAGATATTTAACATCCTGCAAATCTTTTTCGATTTTATTGGTTACATCAATATCATTTTCTACACAATCATTTATTTCCTGTTGGTCCAACTCCATATAAGATAAAATTAAATCAGTATTATTTTTAATTAAAGATTGGGGGGATCCATTAAAAACTTCATCAGTAAAAGACCAAAATTTTGATTCGCCACCTATTTTAGCAACACACTCTGAAACCAAAGCAACCCTTTTTGCGTTAACGTGTATTTCTTCAAGAGGAGAATGTCGAAAAACCCATGCAATTCTACCTTGAGTAGCATAATCATTAATAATTCTATTCATAGTTATATGAAAATCTTTACAGTACGGGCATTCAAAATCTGAGTATTCAATTATTAAAATATCAGCATCTGGATCACCTAAAATATGGTCATTTGTATTAATTGGTTGGATTGGTGGTTCTTGTTTAACAAATTCAATTTTTTTAGTATCAAAAGTTCTTTCTAGAATATTTGTTCTCGCTAAAAATATTCCTAACGCGATAACAGCGCCAGAAATTATAATAACTAAAAAAAAAGCTAAAGAGTTATTTTTATTCATAATTATGATATTATTGGTAAATTATAACATATGGAATTAATCAATTCATTTTTATTAGGACTTATCCAAGGAGTAACCGAATTCTTGCCGATTTCTTCCTCTGGGCATTTGATTATTTTTAGAGATATAACCAATACTCAATTTGATTATGGTTTAGCTTTTGATGCTGTTTTACAATTTGCTACAACTTTAGCTATTTTGGTCTATTTTAGAAAAGATGTAATTAATTTAATAAAAAATACTTTTAAATTAATGAAAAATAAGTTAGATAATAAATCTGATAAGATTTTAATTTTTAGTATTATTTTGGGTACTATTCCTGCTGTTATTTTAGGCTTCCTTTTGGAAGAAATGATGGATACAATTTTTAGAAATTCATTGCTAGTTGCAGGTACATTAGTTTTTGGTGCGTTTATCATGTATTTGGCTGATAAATTTTCAAATGAAAATAAAAAACTTACGATTAAAAACTCTATTGTTATTGGTTTTTTTCAATCTCTAGCGTTAATACCTGGAATGTCTAGATCGGGGATGACAATCTCTGGAGGTTTATTAATGGGGCTTAGTAGAGAAATGGCTATCCGTTTTGGTTTTTTGCTAGCTTTGCCAGTACTACTTGGTTCCGGTTTTAAAAAAATTATTGATTTAGGTGAAAGAGGTCTATTAAATTCAATTGGATTTGAAATTTTAATAGGTTCGATTTCTGCTTTTATTTTCGGTTTATTAGCTATTAATTTTTTGGTTAATTATTTGATAAATAATAGTTTTAGTATTTTTATTTATTATAGACTGATTCTAGCTTTAATTATTGTGTCTATTTATTTTATTTAATCTATTAGAAAAGTGATTTTGTAAGTTTTGAATTATCATCTTTATTTTCCCAATTTGATATATCAATCGGAATATTAATAATTTTGTTAGTAATTTTATCTTTAATTTTAATTGATTTATTTTTTAAAATATATTCAAAAATTTCTTTAGTAATTATTACATCTTCTTCACAATATTTTTTAATTTTGTCTATCTCACCAGTTTTCCACCATTCAACAGCCTGAAGACCGTTTGATATTTTATTTTTACCCAATATTGCATTTGCGACATTATCTAACTTAGGTCTTTTACCGTAACTCTTTTTAATGTCTGCCAATAAATCAATACTTTTGATATTTTTCAAATCTCCTTGATAATACTTATTTAAAATTGGAATATCAAAATGCTCTGAATTATAACCAACGATTGCATCTGTATTTTCAAAAAGTGACCACATCTCATCAAATTCTTCAATTAGAAAGCTTTGAATAGAATTAGTTTTACTATCATAAATTGATACAACGGAAATATCCAAATCTTCTGGTTTATTAGAACCTACGTCCTGAAAAATATTTTGAGTCTCGATATCAAAAACTATGTAATTCATTTTATTTTAAAGATTATCTTTTATAAAATTAATTAAGGTTTCCTGATTCCCAATTATTTCTTTTCCTGTAGATAGTTGCTTGATTTTTAGATTTTGATTTTTGAATTCATTTTCTCCAACAAAAACAACAAACGGGATTTCTTTTTTGTTAAAAAATTGAACCTGATCAGCTATTTTTTTTGTAGGATAATGAATTGTGGTATCTAATCCTTGACTTCTAAAATTGTTAGCATTTTCTATTGCATAATCAGTGTATTTTTCATCTAAAATGGCAATCCCTAGGTGTGCTGAAACTATTTTACTGGGTAAAAGATCTCTACTTTTCAAAACATCTTGAATTGTAACGTCACCCATTCCAAAACCAACTGTCCCAACTTTTCTACCACCAAATACTTCTAAAAGATCATCGTATCTTCCACCTCCAAACAGAGCCCTTTTATTTTCAGAATTAGTATCAAAAATCTCGAAGACAACTCCGGTGTAATAATCAAATCCTCTGGCTAAATTTGGATCAAAAACAACATTTTTTATTCCTCTGTTACTCAATTTTTTTATTAAATTATTAATATTTTCATTTGCTTCAATCACCAAGTCATAAGGTCTACCCAAAATTTTTATTGCTTCGTCATTAAAATTTTTGATCTTATCTTTTTTATCAAGTAATCTAATAAAATCAACCCTTTTCTCTTTTTCAAGATTTAATTCTTCCAATGTTTCTTCTAATATTTTTCTATCGTTAACTTTAATAACAAAATCAGATTCATTTAATTTAAATCTTTTCATTATTTTATAAGCAATTTCAATTATCTCAGCATCAGCATTAATATCTTTAATTCCAAAAATATCTACGTTTAATTGCCAGTGCTCTCTTAGGCGACCTTTTTGGGGCTTTTCGTATCTAAAAAGGTTGGGAATTGAATACCACCTTAGGGGAAATGACAACTCTCTCTGTTTTTTACTAATCATTCTAACCAAGCTGGGAGTCATTTCTGGTCGAAGAGTAACTTTTCTATTGCCTCTATCAATAAAATTGTAAGTTTGTTCGTTAACAATTTCTTGGCTTGTTTTTGTTTCGTAAAGCTCGGATGATTCTAAAATAGAAGCATTATAGTGTTCAAATCCGTAACTTTCTAAAACCTCATGCCAAACAGAAAAAATATAATCTAAAATATACATGTCTTCTGGGTAAAAATCCCTAACTCCTTTATAGCTTGAAATATCCACTTTTTTCATAATTATATTTTAGCAAAAAATTATATTTATTGCTAAAATATAGTTATGCTAATTTCAGAAAGAATAATCATTGATTTGCCAATACCCATAGAAATTCTGTGGTTAATTATTGGTATTATTCTAGTATTATTTTTTTCCATTGCCCTTATTTTGAATCATCACTGGAAATATTATGGCATTAAAAATAATTCAAAAGTTTTTGCTAAAGGGTTGTTCTGGGTCGGTTCGTTTATTTTAATAATGATTATGGTTTTATCAGTTCTTTTAATTGAAAGCTTATGATTGATTTAAGAGAAGAAGAAAAAATATTATTTGAAGTAAGAAAACATTGGTTTATTATTGCGACAGAATTGGCCGTGTTAATTATTTTTGCATTTATTCCCTTAATAATTCCACCAGTTTTAAGTTATTTAAATGTTGATATTCTTATCGGTGGATTAGGTGGATCGTCTAATTTATTTATATTTATTTATATGATTTGGCTTTTAATTCTCTGGATTACTGGGTTTATTTTTTGGACTAATTATTTTTTGGATGTTTGGATTGTGACCAATGAAAAAATTATTGATGTAGAGCAAATCAGTTTGTTTAGTCGTGAAGTATCAATTTTGCATCTAGATCGAATTCAGGATATTACAACAGAAGTGAATGGAATTATAAACACTTTTTTAAAATTTGGTGATTTACATGTGCAGACTGCGGGCCAACAAAGAGAGTTTGTTATAGATAGTGTAAAAAATCCAAACGAAGTTAGTCGACGGATTAATGAGATAGTTATGGAATATAAAAAACAAAATAGCGAAAAAGAAGATGATGAAAAAGAAATTTTAAAAAATATATAAAATGTGTATAATAAAGCAATTATGGATATCGTATTAAGTTACTTAGAAAAATGGTTTTTTGATGCTGGTATAAAAATTCTAGCTATTATTCTTGTTGGTTTTATTATTTATAAATTTTCAAAACCTGTTATTACAAAAATGATTGAAAAAATAATAACTCAGGATCCAGCTTTTACTAAGGAAGAAGAAGAAAGAAGAGAAAAAACATTAATTAAAATTATTAATGGAACTATTAAAATTGCAATTATAATTTTCGTTTTTTTAATAGTTTTATCAGAATTTGGGGTTGATATTGGACCATTAATTGCGGGTGCTGGTATTGTGGGTCTGGCTTTGGGTTTTGGAGGGCAATATTTAGTACGTGATGTTATTAATGGACTTTTTATTATTTTAGAAAATCAATATCGAGTAGGAGATGTTGTTACTATTGTGGGAATTTCAGGAAAAGTTGAAGATATTAGTCTTCGAATTACAACCATGAGAGATATTGATGGCACAGTTCACCATATTCCTCATGGTGACATTAAAACCGTTTCTAATATGGCCAAAGGCTTTTCTAGGGTCAATATAAATATTAATGTCGCATATGATACTGAATTAGATAAAGTGAAATATCTTATTAATCAAATAGGTCAAGAGCTTTCGAAAGATCCAGACTACAAAGACTTAATCATTGATCCTCCAAAATTTGTTCGACTTGGTTCTTTTGGAGACTCTGCTTTATCTATTAAAATTTTAGGAGAAACAAAACCACTTGCTCAATGGGATATTGCTGGTGAAATGCTTCGTAGAATCAAGTTAACATTTGAAAAAGAGGGGATTGAAATCCCATTTCCCCAAATGGTCATTCATCAAAAAGACTAAAAATGATTTACTGGTGTGTTTTTGATAATGTCCAAGACCTCATCTTCATTATTAGTAATTTTGTATAAATCAATATCAAGTTCATCTATTTTTTCTGACTTCAATAAAGTTTCTTTGATAAAATTATTTAGATTATTCCAATAATCTGAACCAAATAGAATAATTGGAACTTTATCAATTTTCTTTGTTTGAACTAAAGTTAAAATTTCAAATAATTCATCTAAAGTTCCAAACCCGCCCGGGAAATAAATATAGGCTTCTGCAGAAAAAGAAAGGCAGACTTTTCTAGTAAAGAAATATTCAAATTCTATTGTATCAGTCAGGTATTGGTTTATTTTTTGTTCATGTGGTAATTTAATATTTAAACCAATCGATTGGCCACCTCCTTCAAATGCTCCTCGGTTAGCTGCTTCCATAATCCCCGTGCTACCACCTGTAATAATTGAATATTCTGGTAATTCAGTCACAATTCTTTTGGCTAAATTTCTGGCTAAAATATAATCGGCCTCCATTTCTAAAGTTCTAGCAGAACCAAAAAAAGTAACTGATTTTGGGTGTTTCTTAATTAGGTTGAATCCATTCTGGAATTCATTGGATATTGTACTTATTTTATTTTTAATTTCATCTTCAATTTGTTCAGCTGTTATTTTTTTAAACTCTGGTTTTTGTGGTCTATTGTAATTTGGATTCATATAGGTATGATTTTAAACTAATATTAAATAAAGGTAAAATTAATTATAATATAAAAAAGTGAAATTCAAAATAAAGAAAAAAATAAAAGATTGTTTGGGTAGAGCTGGTAAAATTAGAACTATTCATGGCAGTATTAAAACTCCTGCTTTTGTGGCAGTCGGAACAAAAGCTACGGTTAAATCTCTTACCCCAGAACAATTAAAAGACCTCGGTTCGCAAGTTGTTTTAGCTAATACTTACCATTTATATCTACAACCAGATGATCAATTAATTAAAATGGCTGGGGGTATAAATAAATTTATGAATTGGGACGGCCCAACCATGACAGATTCTGGTGGCTTTCAGGTTTTTTCTTTAGGAGCTGCTTTTGGAAAAAATATAACAAAAATAACTAAAGAATTAGACCTTGAAATTTTATTAGAAGAGTTTGCAAATTCAACCAAAAAAGGAAGAGGTCAAATAGCCCAAAATTTTCAACCAGCCAAAATTGATGAAAATGGCGTAATGTTCAGATCACACATTGATGGATCGGCGCATTATTTTACTCCAGAAAAGTCAGTTGAAATTCAAAACAATATTGGCGCTGATATTATTTTTGCATTTGATGAATGTACTTCACCAAATGAATCAAAATACTATCAAAATGAATCTCTTGATAGAACTCATCGTTGGGCAAAACGATCACTTGAATTTCATCGGGCTCAACAAGAAAAATTTTCAAAAAATAAAAATGATAAAAATGGTTTTGATAATGAAAATATTGAAAATAAGTGTTTTGCACGAATCATTAAAAATCAAGCAATTTTTGGAATAGTTCAGGGCGGTCGCTATGAAGATTTAAGAAAAAAATCCGCACGCGCCCTATCTGAAATGGATTTTGATGGTTATGGAATTGGAGGCAGCTTTCAAAAAGCAGATATGAATTCTGCTGTTAAATGGGTCAATGAAATTTTACCAGAAAATAAGCCAAGACATTTGTTAGGTATTGGTGAACCAGAAGATTTATTTATGGCAGTTGAAAATGGATGTGATTTATTTGATTGTGTTGCTCCAACTAGAATCGCTAGAAATGGACAGGCTTATACAAAAAATGGGAAAATTAATTTAAATAATTCAAAATTTCAGAATGATTTGGGACCTTTGGATAAAAAATGTAAATGTTATACTTGTAAAAATTATAGTCGGGCATATTTAGCGCATTTGTTCCGCTCTGACGAAATGTTAGCATCTACTCTTACTTCAATCCATAATTTGTATTTTATTGTTAATTTAGTTAAAAAAATGCGTCACGCGATTTTGAAAGGAAATTTCAAAAAATTTAAAAAAGTATGGTTAAATGAATATAAGAAATAAAAAATATAAAAATGGATAAATTTAAATTAAAATCAAAATATAAACCAGCCGGTGATCAACCCAATGCAATTGAAAAATTAGTTGGTGGACTTAACAAAGATTATAGACACCAAACTCTTTTAGGTGTTACTGGATCTGGTAAAACTTTTACCGTTGCTAATGTTATTGAGAAAATTCAAAAACCAACTTTGGTTATTGCTCATAACAAAACCTTGGCAGCACAACTTGCACAAGAATATAAAGAATTTTTCCCAGATAATGCTGTCCATTATTTTGTGTCTTATTATGATTACTACCAACCAGAGGCATACAAGCCAATCACGGATACTTATATTGAAAAAGAAGCAATGGTTAACAAGGAAATTGAACGTCTTCGCCATGCTTCTACTCAGGCATTATTGACTCGTAAAGATGTTATTATTGTTGCGTCGGTTTCTTGTATTTATGGGCTTGGTTCTCCAGAAGAGTATGAAAAAGTTAATTTTAAATTTAAGGTTGGACAAAAATTATCAAGAGGTGATTTTATTCGTAAGTTAATTGATATTTATTATGAAAGAACTAATAGTGATTTAGAGTCTGGACATTTTCGGGCAATTGGTCAATCAGTTGAGATTATGCCTGTTTCAGAAAAATTTATAATACAAATTAATTTTAATAATGATCAAATAAAAGAGATCAAGAAAATAGATGGTCTTAATCGAACTATTTTAGAAAATAATTTAGACTTTTATTTTCTTTTTCCAGCTAAACATTTCGTGGCTAATGAGGATGTTATTAAAAAAGCAATCAAGGGGATTGCAAATGAGTTGGATGAAAGATTAAAAATTCTAAAAAAAGAAGGTAAGAATTTAGAAGTAGAAAGATTAAAACGTAGAACAAAATATGATATCGCAATGATTCGTGAGGTTGGGTATTGTAACGGAATAGAGAATTATTCACGTTTCTTTGACGGGCGATTACCTGGTGAAACTCCTAATACACTCTTAAGCTATTTTCCACATAAAAAAATAAGAAATAAAAAAGGTGAAGAGGTTTTAGTTCCTGATTTTTTGACTGTTATTGATGAATCACATGTTACCATACCTCAAATTGGTGGAATGTTTGCGGGTGATCAATCAAGAAAAGAGACTTTGGTAAATTATGGTTTTCGTTTACCAAGTGCCAAAGATAATAGACCACTTAAATTTGAAGAATTTGAAAAAAATACTGGTCAAAAAATATATACATCTGCAACTCCAGCTGATTATGAAATTAAAAGTAGTAATATTGTCGCAGAGCAAATTATTCGCCCAACAGGACTTATTGATCCAGAAATTGAAATAAAACCAATTATTGAAAGCGGTAAATATAAGGGACAAGTTTTTGATTTTATTGCAGAAGCTCAAAAAGAAATTAAAAAAGGTGGTCGTGTTTTGGCAACAACTTTAACCAAGAAAATGGCTGAAGATTTATCTGAATATCTGCGAGATAAAAAAATAAAAGCTGAATATTTACATAGTGAAATAAAAACAATCGACAGAATTGAAATAATATCTAATTTTAGAAGGGGAAATTTTGATATTTTAGTTGGAGTTAATTTACTTCGTGAAGGTTTAGATATGCCAGAAGTCACCATGATTGGAATTCTGGATGCAGATAAAGAGGGATTTTTAAGAAGTGAGACATCTTTAATTCAAACAATTGGAAGAGCGGCTAGAAATGTTGATGGTAGAGTTATTTTGTATGCTGATCAAATAACAGGATCAATAGAAAGAGCTGTTAAAGAAACAAATCGTCGTCGTGAGAAACAAATTGCATATAATAAAAAACACAGTATCACACCAAAAACTATTATTAAGATGATTAATGACATTACCGATCAAATTAGATCTGAACACAGTAAGGCGGTTAGTACATTATTAAAAATTGATAAAGAGTTGGTCAAGAAAAATCCTGAAAAAATTATTAGACAGAAACAAAAACAAATGAACGCAGCCGCTAAAGTTTTAGATTTTGAAACCGCTGCAATTTTGCGTGACGAAATAAAACAACTTTATAAAATAGTTGACGAAAAATAGTTTCAATGTAGAATCAAAAGCTGATTGTTCTTTATAGAAAGACTGTTAAACCCAAACCAAGAAAGGAAAGAAAAAATGCCAATCGCTATATTGTTAAATGGTCCGCCAACTGCAGGAAAAGGAGTTCAGGGTCAAAATATTGAAAAATATTTCAACTCAAAAAGAATCATAACTAGTGATGTCCTTCGGGAAGATGGACACACAGAAAAAATGAAAAAGGGCATTATGGTTGATGACCATATTGTTTTTCAATCCGTGATTAGTCGTATTGAAGAAGGTAAAAATCATATTTTTGATGGTTTTGCCAGGACACCTGAACAAGCAACAATTTTTCCGCAAAAACTTCGCGATCTCGGTTTTGATTTGATTGTTACAATCGAATTGAATATGACCGACGAGGAAGTCGCTTTGGAGAGGAGGTTGAATAGGAAAAAAGAAGGCGGTTCAAATTACCGCCCTGATGGTGACAGAAAGAAAACCTTTTTAGAAAGGTTTCGTCGACATAACCAGCAAGCGGATGAAGTTCGAAAGATCCTACTTCGTTCATGTGATAATTTTTTCATTATCAATGCAACTATTCCTGTAGAGGAGGTCAGTCGCCACATCAGACAAAATCTATCCTCTATTTTTTATGAGGGCCTTTGTCAGATTTATCAGAGTGAATTTCTATAGATCTGGTGGAAAAATTCAAATTTCACAACGCTCGCCTTAAAAGCGAGCGTTTTTTCTTTTTAAATTTTATTTTACTTTTTATTTAAAATCAGTAGAATATAAGCTAGTTAAATATTTGATATGCACCCAGTGAACAAATCGCTGGGCTAGCTTATTATTAATAAATTATATGACATCAAAAAAAAACGATAAAATTATTATCAAGGGGGCAAGAACCCATAATCTAAAAAATATTAATTTAGAAATACCTCGTAATAAGATGATTGTTTTCACTGGTCTTTCAGGTTCAGGAAAATCATCTCTTGCTTTTGATACTATTTTTGCTGAAGGTCAACGAAGATATGTTGAATCACTTTCTGCTTATGCTCGTCAATTTTTGAACAAAATGCAAAAACCAGATGTGGATGAAATTCAGGGTCTTTCTCCTGCAATTTCAATAGACCAAAAATCTCGATCAAATAACCCACGCTCAACCGTTGCTACGATTACAGAAATATATGATTACCTTAGAATTCTTTTTGCTAGAATTGGCAAGCCCCATTGTATGATATGTGGTCGTGAAATTAAAAAGCTTTCACAAGAAGAAATTTTAAACACTATTTTAAAAGAGGTTCAAGATATAACAGCAAAAACTTCCAAAAAAATTATGAATGTCAATGTTGATAAAGATACGATTGCAATTTATTCTCCAGTTGTTGTTGGGAGAAAAGGTGAGTATTATCAACTTCTTTATGACATGCTGGCCAGAGGTTTCCAAAAAGCTAAAATTGACGGCAAGGTTTATTCTCTGCGAGATAAAATTATTTTAACTAAAACAAAAAAACATGATATTGATATTTTAGTTGATGAACTTTACTTATCAGAAGTCAAAACAAAATCAGAAGATATTAAAGAAAGACTTTCTGAGGCGATTGAATTAGCAATTGAACTTTCAGATGGTTTATTAAAAATTGTTACTAATAATGAAGAAAAACTAATGTCCTCAAAATTTATGTGTCCATACGATGGTTTTTCTTTTCCAGAAATTGAACCAAGACTTTTTTCATTTAACTCTCCACACGGAGCTTGTCCTGAATGTAATGGACTTGGGACTAAACATCTTTTTGGCGATGACCCGTGTCCAGTTTGTAATGGTAAAAGACTTCGTGAGGAAGCAATGTATATTTATTTGCCACAAACTAAAAATAATATTGATGATGTAACAAGTATGTCAGTCAAAGAATCTATTGTTTTTTTTGATAATCTTAAACTTAATAAAAAAGAAAAAGAGATTGCTAAAGTTATTTTAAAAGAAATTACGGAAAGACTTCATTTTATGAATAATGTTGGTATTGAATATTTGACTTTAAATCGTCGTGCCCATACTTTGTCTGGTGGTGAAGCACAGAGAATTCGTTTGGCATCTCAATTGGGTTCAGGTCTTGTTGGAGCTACCTATGTTCTTGATGAACCAACAATCGGTCTTCATTCTCGTGATAATGATCGGCTAGTTAAAACTCTTTTAAATCTTCGTGATTTAGGGAATACAATTATTGTGGTTGAACATGATGAAGATACCATTTATTCTGCTGATCATTTGGTTGATATTGGCCCAGGTGCCGGAGTTCATGGTGGGGAAATTGTTGTAAATGATGATATGGAAAAAGTTTTAACTTCAAAAACAAAATATCCTAAATCGCATACAGTTGATTATTTGAGAGGTGATAAAGAAATAGAAATCCCCGAACAAAGAAGAACTCAAGATAAAGGTAAAATAAAAGTTAAAAGTGGAAATATTTTTAATATTAAAAATATAAATATAGAAGTTCCGTTGGGAAAATTTGTAACAGTAACGGGGGTTTCTGGTTCAGGAAAATCTTCTTTTGTATATGAAATTTTGTATAAAAATTTAAGAAATAGATTTGATCGTCGTTATCGAACCGATAAATTAGAAAACTGTTCTGAAATGACAGGAACAGAATATTTAGGTAGATCCATTATGATTGACCAATCTCCAATTGGTAGAACCCCTCGTTCAAATCCTGCAACTTATACGGGGTCTTTTACTTTTATCAGAGAGTTATTTGCCGAAACTTCAGAGGCTCGCGCTAGAGGTTGGAGTCCAAGTCGTTTTTCTTTTAATGTTAAGGGTGGTAGATGTGAAGCTTGTCAGGGTAATGGATATATTGCCGTTGAAATGCATTTTTTGCCAACCGTTTATGTTCCTTGTGATATTTGTAACGGGAAGAGATTTATGAAAGAAACTTTAGAAATAAAATATAAAAATAAAAATATTTATGAAGTTTTAAAGATGACAGTTGAAGAAGCGTTAAATTTTTTCGAAGATATCCCCGCAATTTATGATCGTTTAAAAACACTTGATGATGTCGGCCTTGGTTATCTTGAGCTTGGACAATCTGCCACAACTCTTTCTGGTGGAGAAGCGCAAAGAGTAAAAATTGCATCCGAATTATACAGAGCACACTTACAAAAAACTATTTATATTTTAGACGAACCAACAATCGGGCTTCATTATGAAGATGTTAAAAAATTAATTGAAATTTTACAAAAATTAGTAGACAAAGGAAATACCGTTTTAGTAATTGAACATAATATGGATTTAATTAAAAGCTCTGATTATGTAATTGATATCGGCCCAGAAGGAGGAGAAAATGGTGGAAACATTGTTACAAAAGGAACACCAGAGCAGGTTGCTGATTCAGGAAAAGGTTATACGGGGGATTACTTGAAAAAAGTTTTGAAAAGAAAAAAGAAATAAAATTTACTTTACAATATAATTATATTATTGTATTGTTTTTTACAGATACAAAAACTAGAACAATTAAATAGGAGGTAAATATTAACTTTCACCCTAAATACTTATCGCAAAATACAACACCGAGAGATAAACAAATTCTTTTTTTTGATTACAGAAGTTATTGTAGATTTAAAAAAATATTGTTGTGAACTCGATGAAAAACAACAAAATTTTAGATTAAATTGCCATATTTTTTGTAGGGCTTTAGAATCTGTAATTCAAGATGTCAAAGTTGTTGATGGTCATTATTTTGGCATTAACTGGCTTGAAAATGGTAGTAAAGTTTCATTGGCTCGTTGTGACCATTCATGGTTAAAAACAAAAGATGGCTCTATTATTGATATTTATCCAGTCGGATTTATCGCAATGGCACCTATACTAGTTGCTTCAACTGGAGATATGGCTAGATTTGGAAAATCTATGTACGTAGAAGATCCAAAAATAACCAAAGAAGTGGTGAATCGTGATTTATATAGAAATGTGAGAGTTATCCAAAAACATCTCACAGAGTCAATAAAAATTACCAAAGCGAGATTTAATCAGAAATGAATTCCGCACGAATCTGCAAGCAGAAATGTTTGCAGGTTTTTTATTTAATTTACTTTTATTTTCATTATTAAAAAAAATAACAGAAAAAAATTTCTGTTATGTGTGAAGCTATTTTTTTAAAATAAATTTAAAATTTTGTAGCTTCGTCAATATTAAAACCGATTAGTTTGAAATCATTTGTGTACCAAACATCACCTTGAATTTTATTTCCTCTTAGGATTCTGTGAATCCAAAATTGATCAGACTCCATAAATTCATTAGGTGGTGGTATTTTGGTTATCGGAAACCAAGTAGGATCAGACATTTCAGACGA
>CAZRAX010000001.1:42329-47323 GCA_964598245.1 uncultured Candidatus Saccharibacteria bacterium
AGACGATGATTTTGGAATACCAATAATGTCATTTGAAATGAAAATATGAGCTTTAAATTCTAATTTCTCACCATTATGAAAAACGATATGACCAACTTTTGTTAGAAAGTCTTTTTTAATAATTGCACCATTAGATTCTTCTTTAAATTCTCTAACAGCACAATCTTCCAAAGTTTTATCTTCAGGATCTAATCCACCTCCATATCCATTCCATTTACCGATTCCTAAAACTCTAGTTTTCTTTGCTAAAAGAACTTTGTTGTCCTTGATTACGAATACAATTGTTCCGGTAATTATTTTCATTGCAGTTATATTTTAAGGGTTTATCTTTCTTTTGGTATTATACATACTTTATAAAATTTATAAATAGTGTAATTTAAATACATGAATTTATCAGATTTTAAAAAACTAAATTTACCTGATAGCCCAGGAGTTTATTTCTTTAGAGAAAAAAAATTAAAAAGCCATGGTCGAAATGGTGGAGTTTTATATATAGGTAAAGCAACTTCACTCAAAGACAGAGTCCGTAGCTATTTTTCTAATGATTTAATAAAAACTAGGGGGCCAGCGATGGTTGATATGGTTACAAAATCTGACACAATTACTTTTCAAAAAACAGATTCCGTTTTAGAAGCACTAATTTTAGAAGTAAATTTAATCAAGAAACATAAACCAAAATATAATACAAAAGAAAAAGATGATCGTAGTTATTACAGAGTAATAATTACCGATGAAGAATTTCCGAGAATTTTGTTAGTTCGTGAGCAAGAATTAAAAATTCAAAAAGGTAAATATAAAATTCGAGACGAATTCGGCCCTTTTCCGAATGCTGGGCAGTTAAATGAAGCACTTAAAATAATTCAAAAAATTTTTCCATTTTTTGATACAAAAAAAGTAGTTTCAGAAATGAAACCGATTGACATCAAGAGAATTGGAGTAAAAATCAGCATCGGTCTTTATCCTGATATTTTTAATCATAAAGTTTCAAAAAAAGAATACTTAACAAATATTAAAAACATTAAAAATTTTTTTGAAGGAGAAAAAGGCAAAGTTATAAAAAATTTAAAAAAAGAAATGCAAGATTTCGCCAAAAATCAAGAATTTGAAAAGGCCAATCAAATTAAAAAAAAGATTTTTGCGCTAGAACATATTAACGATATTAGATTAATAAAAGAAGAAACTAAAAATATTAATTATCAATTTAGAATTGAAGCTTATGATGTGGCGCATACCAAGGGTTCGCAAAGTGTTGGGGTTATGGTTGTTTTTGAAAATAATCAAGCAGTTAAAAATCAATATAAAAAATTTATATTAAGAGAAACAAAAAATGGAGATGATTATGGGGGGTTAAAAGAAATTTTGAATCGTCGTTTAAAGCATTCAGAGTGGTCTTACCCTGATTTAATTGTAGTTGATGGAGGAAAAGGTCAAAAGAATGTCGCTGAAAAAACTCTAAAAGAAAATAATTTAAATTTGAATGTTGTAAGTGTGGTTAAAGATAAAAAACATCAGGCGCGCGGAATATTAGCAACAGGAAAAAAAATTAAAGAAATAGCCCAAAAAAATAAAGTACCTATTCTACAAATAAATTTAGAGGCGCATCGGTTCGCAATCAATTTCCACAGAAATAAAATGCGGAAAAGACTTAGTTAAAAATTTTTGATAAAATTAAAGCATGAAAATAATTGTTTTAAGAGGCGGTCCATCAAGTGAATACGAAGTTTCATTGAAAACTGGAAAATCTGTTATTGATCAATTACAAGATATTTATGATATTTCTGATGTTGTTATTGATAAAAACGGTGATTGGTATTGTTCTGGTTTTCAAGTCAGACCATATGAGATTACTAAAAATACTGATTGTGTTTTTAATGCAATGCATGGTGAATATGGTGAGGATGGAACTGTGCAAAGATTATTAGAACAATTAAAAGTTCCATATACTGGTTCTAGAGTATTGGGGTCGAGACTTTCCATTAATAAAGCACTGACCAAAGAAATTTATCAAAAAAATGGAATTAAAACTCCACTTTATAAAGTTTTAGATAAAACTGATAATATTGATGGCCTAGCGATTCAAATGTATAAGACTTTTCCAATGCCTGCTGTACTAAAACCTATTGCAAGCGGATCTTCTGTGGGTGTTTCAATTGTTCGTGATTATAAATCTCTTCGTGAAACTTTGATTAGTTTATTTTTGAGATATGATCAAGTTTTAATAGAAGAATATATTGAAGGAAAAGAAGCAACTGTTGGAGTTGTGGATGAATTCCGTGGCCAGAAAATTTATCCACTTTTACCAATTGAAATTAGAAAGCCAGAAGGAAAAGATTTTTTTGATTATGAAGCAAAATATGATGACATTTCTAAGGAACTTTGCCCAGGTGATTTTTCGCCATCTGAAAAAGAGTTAATGCAAGAATTAGCTGCAAAATCACATGATTCACTAGGACTCCGCCACTATTCCAGAACCGATTTTAGAGTTCACCCCAGGAGGGGAATTTACGCACTAGAGACTAATTCTTTACCAGGATTAACGGCGCAATCTTTAATGCCCAAGGCAATGGCGCCGATTGGTTCAAGTTATAAAGAGTTATTGGAACATATTATTAACCTTGCAATCAATCAGAAATAAGTTATTATTTTCTTATCCTAATTATAGGGCCCTTAGCTCATCTGGTAGAGCGCCTCACTTGCACTGAGGAGGTGGCGGGTTCGAGTCCTGTAGGGTCCACATTAAAAATTTAATTTATTTTAATTATGTTCAATTTTGTATTAAAAAAAATGATGAAGCAACAGCTTAAAAATTTACCACCTGAACAAGCAGACAGAATTATGAATGCTTTTGAAAAAGACCCAAAATTTTTTGAGCAAATTGCAAAAGAAATAAAAGAAAAAGTTAAAGCTGGTGCAAATCAACAAAACGCATCTATGCAAGTTATGATGAAGCACAAAGAAAAATTGCAAGAATTGATGAAATAGTCTAATCTTTGATTTATGTCACTAGCAATCGGTATCGTCGGACTACCAAACGTCGGGAAATCGACACTGTTCAACGCACTAACAAAAAAATCAGTTCCATCTGAAAACTATCCATTCTGCACAATTGATCCGTCAGTTGGTGTTGTTGCTGTTCCTGATGAACGACTTGAAAAACTTTCAGAAATGTCTAAATCTGAAAAAACTATCCCCGCGGTTGTAGAATTTACTGATATTGCCGGATTAGTAAAAGGTGCATCAGAAGGAGAAGGACTTGGAAATAAATTCTTAGCTAATATTCGGGAAACTGACGCAGTTGCTCAGGTTGTTCGTATTTTTGAAGATTCCAGTGTAATTCATGTTCATGGTGAAATTAATCCAATGTCTGACATAGAAGTAATCAACCTAGAGCTGATTTTGGCCGATAGAGAAACTGTTTCAAAGAGAATGGGTAATTTAGTAAAAGAAGTTAAAAGTGGTGATAAAAAAGCCATCAAAGAACTTGAACTCTTAACAAAATTAGATAAAGCACTAGACGATGGGCAACTCGGTAACACAGTTTCATTTGATGATGAAGATAAAAAAATCGTAAAAACTTTTAATCTCCTTACCACAAAACCTTTCTTTTATGTTTTAAATAAAAAATCAGGAGCGCAAAATTTAGATGAATTAAACGATCCTAGATGGGAAGAGTTAATGAATTTTATGAAAAGTTCTGGGAGTGATTATGTAATTGTTGATGCAGGACTTGAGCATGAAATAAAAGATTTAGATAATGAAGAAAAAAAAGAATTTCGTAATGATGGAGGAAGTGATGATGGAATTGATAAGTTAATCAAGAAAGGTTATGAAATTTTAGATTTGGTTACCTTCTTTACAACAGGAGAAAAGGAAAGTCGTGCTTGGACTACAAAACGTAACTCTACTGCCCCAGTTGCCGGAACTTCAATCCACACTGATTTTCATGATAAATTTATTCGTGCCACCGTCATCGAATGGGATAAATTATTAGAAGCAGGTTCACACAGTGTTGCTCGTGAAAAAGGAACTCTCCGAACAGAAGGAAAAGAATACATTGTCAAAGATGGTGATGTTATTGAATTTTTGGTTTAGATTTATACAAAACATATTGGGCTTTTTTTCTATCACAAAACTTGCTAACATTAAATAGTAACTTTTTTATATCGCTTACAAAAAATTCAGCGACAAAATAAATTAATGCAGGAATACAATCATAAAAAAATAGAAGAAAAATGGCAGAAAGCTTGGCAAGAAAATAAAATTTTTAAAACTCCTGATTCGGTGAAAGGAAAAGATAATTTTTACACTCTTGTAGAATTCCCTTATCCATCTGGTGATTTACATGTTGGGCATTGGTATGCTTTTGCTGTAACTGATATTTATGCCAAATATCAACGTCTTTTAGGTAAAAATGTTCTTTTCCCAATAGGATTTGATGCTTTTGGATTACCGGCTGAAAATGCAGCCATAAAACACAATTTAGATCCAAATGAGTGGACAACTCGGAATATAGAGTCAATGAAAAAACAAATGATTTTAATGGGTGCTAGTTTTGATTGGGATAGAATGATTACCACAATTGATCCTCAATATTACAAATGGACTCAGTGGATTTTTACTCAGATGTTTGAACGTGGTCTTGCTTATAAGAAAAAAGCAACAGTTAATTGGGACCCTGTTGATAAAACAGTTTTAGCTAATGAACAAGTAATGCCTGATGGAACCGCAGAACGATCTGGTGCTATTGTAGAGAAAAAAGAAATTGATCAATGGTTTTTGAAAATTACCGATTATGCAGAGCGCCTAAGTGATGATTTAGATGATTTAGATTGGCCAAAAGAAATTAAAGAGCAACAGAAAAATTGGATTGGGAAATCATACGGTGCAGAATTGGATTTTGAAATTAAAGATACAAACAATGACAAAAAAATTGATCAAAAAATAAAAGTTTTCACTACTCGTCCTGATACTTTATTTGGTGCGACTTATGTTGT
>CAZRAX010000002.1:0-5113 GCA_964598245.1 uncultured Candidatus Saccharibacteria bacterium
CCGTCTTCAATTTCGGCGACAATCACATCGCCGATATCGAGGTGATACTTGGGTGCATCCGGAGATGAAACCAAGACTTTACAGGGGGTTTTATTAACCTTTCCCCTGGCGAAAAATGGGACATAAATGTCCTCATTACCATTTTTGGTTTCTGCAAATGCACAGAATTCGCCGAAACCTTTGATTACTAGCTGGCGTACTTTTGCCATCTTTTTCCCTCCTTTGTTTTATGTTGTTTGGATCAATTTGAAATTAAACAAAATTTCAAATTTCCAACATTCTTTTAACATAAATATTCTTTATTGTCAAACAACCATCTGGTAAGTCCGATTAGTAAAGACAATAAAATTTGATATTTCCCTATTTTTCTAGTATGATTGCCAAATATCGGAGCGTGGTGTAACGGCTAACATGCTCGCTTTGGGAGCGAGTGACTCCGGGTTCGAATCCCGGCGCTCCGACATGGAAATAAAGAACCGGCTCCGTAAGGAGTCGGTGATTTTATTTACACGAAGGAGGGCGATGCGTAAGTATTGTCCGACTTTTGTTTTACGGTGTGTATTTAACAATATTATTTTATAAATATTTTATAAATCAAAAATTAATATTAGGAAAATAATTAATTAAATATTTTTCTTTTAAAGAATTCAAAATACAAATAGTTAACAAATCAATTTGAATATATTCATCTGTAAAACCCTTTTCTTTTAAAAAAATTAATGCTGTTTTTTCAATTTTTTTAATCTTTTCACGTGTAACATTATCTTCTGGTTTATAATTATTAATTAATTTATAATTATATGTTTCACGTGAAACAGTCTTTATTTCAAAAAAATGGAGCACCCCCTTTTTAAAAGCAATTATATCAATTTCGCCAACTTTTTTTTGGTAATTACGATCAATTATTTCAAAACCATTATTTAATAAAAATCTAACCGCTATATTTTCACCTTTTTTACCTATTTCTTTTGTTTTTACCATAATAGTTTCATGTGTAACATAAAAATCTAAAATTATCTTAAAATAATGTTAAATAAAAAATGTTTCATGAATAACACTTATTTAGTTAAAAATATATGTTTCACGTGAAACATATATTTAATGTCTTTAATAAAATAACTATGTTTATAAGCTTATTTATAAAAAGACTTTAAAATACATACTCAAAGACATGTCCTTTATCAACATATCCCCAGAGTTATCCACAAAATTTGCTTTTTTTTAAAAATAACTCTATAATTTGATAACTTGCGGGTATGGTTTAGTGGTAGAATGTGTCCTTGCCATGGATAAGACGGGAGTTCGATTCTCCCTACCCGCACCAAAACAAATATCTTTATTTAATTGATTATTTAACTAAATAGAATACAATACATATCAAGCACCTGTGGTGAAATGGATATCACAACGGTCTTCGGAACCGTTATTATGGGTTCGAATCCTGTCAGGTGCACAAATAAGCTTAAAAATATGGGTGAAAATCAAATAAATATCAAAAAAATACCCAAAGAAATCTTGAATATTGCAAAAACTTTTAATAAAGGTGGTTTTGAAATTTACCTAGTTGGTGGTTGTGTTAGAGATCTCTTATTAAATTTAGACCCTAAAGATTGGGATTTTACAACAAATGCAAATCCAAATGAAATTCAGAATCTTTTTGAAGATTCATTTTATGAAAATAATTATGGGACAGTTGGTATAAAAACTGAATCAGAAAATCCAACATTAAAAGTGGTAGAAGTTACACCATATCGTTTAGAATCAGGTTATTCTGACAATAGAAGGCCCGATGAAATTATTTTTTCAAAAAATATCAATGATGATTTACAAAGAAGAGATTTTACAATAAATGCTATTGCTTATAATCCAATTACACAAGATATAAAGGACATTTATAAAGGACAAAATGATATAAAGGACAAAATGATTAGAGCAGTGGGGGATCCAGATGAAAGATTCCAAGAGGATGCTTTACGTATTGTTAGAGCAATTAGATTTTCAGCCCAAATTGACTTTACAATAGAACAAAAAACTCTTGAATCTTTGATTAAAAATAAAGATCTGCTAAAAAATGTTTCACGTGAAAGACTTGGGGACGAGTTTAAGAAAATTATTATGACAAATAATCCCATAATTGGACTTGGTTTAGCCCAAAAAATAGGTATTTTGAGCTATTTTTCAGATGATTTAGAAAAAATGGTTGGTGTTGAACAAAATAAACAAGCCCATAAATATGATGTCTGGGAACATTCTCTTAGATCTCTCCAGCATGCGGCTGATAAAAATTATTCCTTAGAAATAAGATTGGCAGCCTTATTTCACGATATTGCTAAGCCAAAAACAAAAAGAACGGTAGGGAATAAAACAACTTTTTATAATCATGAGATTGTTGGGGCAAGTGTTACACATGAAACATTGAAAAATTTAAAGTTTTCACGTGAAACAGTTAACAATGTTGTAAATTTAGTTAGAAATCACATGTTTTTTGCTGATCCAGACCAAATAACACCTTCTGCTGTTAGAAGACTAATTGCAAAAGTTGGAAAAGAAAATGTTTGGGAATTAATAAAATTAAGAATTTGCGACAGAATTGGCACAGGAAGACCAAAAGAAGAACCTTACAGGCTTAGAAAATACCAATCGATGATTGAAGAGGTGATGAGAGATCCTATTTCTGTTTCAATGCTTAAAATTAATGGTAATGACATAATAAAGATGTTTCACGTAAAACCTGGACCAAAAATTGGCTATATTTTGAATGCTTTAATGGAAGATGTACTAGAAAATCCAAAAAATAACACGAAAACGTTTCTCGTGAAACGATCAGAAGAATTATTAAAAATGAATACCCAAGAACTTATTAAAATGGGGGGGAAAGGCAAAGAAAAAATAGAGGAAACTAATGAAAAAGAAATTACAAAGATTAGAAACAAGAGGAAAGTTAAGTAAATCAAAAGTTGAGTAAATAAAAAACCGCCTTAAGCTTTCGGTGAAAAGTGAGACAAGTGGGGGAATTACTTGTCAAAAAATAGGGTTGAGGACTATATTTATATTTAATTGTTCAAAAGCTTATGACGGTCTTTTTGATCGCCTGTATGTAACAACGCCGTGAACAAAAGTCTTAAGTGACTAACTTGCGTGTTCAGGCAATCGTTTTTTTTAAAAGAACTTTAACGTGCTAACCTGATATAATTATATTTTATAAAGGACATTTGTAAAGGACAAAACTGTGGATAACTTTTCTTCATGTCTTTTATAAAATGTCCTTTATAAATCAGCTACCTTTTGTGTTTCAAGAAAAACAGGACAATGGTCTGAACCCACAACATAATCTAATATTTCACTTTTTTTAACTTTCTTAAAAATTTCTAAATCAGTAAAAAAATAATCTAACCTCCAACCAACATTACGATCACGAGATCTGGTTTTCATATCCCACCAAGAATATCGAACAGTTTCTGGATGTAATTTTCTAAAAGTATCGACATAATTATTAATCGTTAATTCATCCATCCACAATCTTTCTTCTGGCAAAAAACCAACGCTGTTTTTATTTGTTTCTGGCCTAGCCAAATCGATTTCTTCATGTGCAACATTAAGATCACCACAAAAAATAATTTTATAACCATTTTCTCTCCATTTATTAATAAATTTTAAAAATTCATCGTAATATTTAAGTTTAAAAATAAGCCGATCTTCTAAACCACCACCGTTAGGGAAATAACAATTTATTAATAATAAGTCCTTATAAAACAAATTAATTTGACGCCCTTGTTGGTCTAATTCTTTTATTCCAAGCCCATATGTAACATTGTCTGGCTCAATTTTTGAATAAATTGCAGTACCACTATGACCCTTTCTTTCCTTTGATGAATTAAAGAAAGAATAGTACCCAGATGGGATCTGCAAATCTTTGGGAAGTTGCTCAAATTCAGCTTTTGTTTCTTGAACACAGAAAAAGTCAGGATTTTGTTTTAAAACCCAATCAAGCATTTCTTTTTTATACCAAGCTCGAATACCATTAACATTCCAAGAAATAATTTTCATAAAAAAAATATAACATAAAAAGAAAAAACCTGCCCAACTAATTGGGCAGGTTGAAAGTTTTTGCGAGAAAAGTTACTTTTCAATAACTTCTCCATAGAGCGGACACACCTCCTCGTGTCCAACTCGGCACCCGCAATAAATATAGAGATGACGAATAAATTCGTCAATTAATTGCGGGTTTTTAAAAACCACACAAATAATTGTCTCTCCAAAGAACGGGTCCTTTTCGACTAGGTCTTTGGGGCGGACACCATTTTTACTTTGAAATTCAAAGAATTTCAAGCAAACGGTTTTGTGCTTGCGATCAATGACTAGCCCAAATGGCTTGTCATTGTTTCTTTCCCACTCCCTTCCGTAAATACGGAGAGCGTACTCGCGGAGATCGCAACGTCTTATCGGACACAAGCATTCAATTGATTGCCCCGAAACCCAAGCCAAAATAAGTTTGGTCAGGTTTAGGACAATGTCAATTGTTCTTGTGTTGGAGGAAGATATTTTATCTTCAACCAAGATTATCGACCCGAGAGACCGATAATCCCCCTTGGTAATGGTTTTGATTGAGGTACCAAAGTATCCTCGAATCTTCCCATTTCCACGAAAAGTTGGCTTGTTTTTCCTTTCAGCCTCCACTGCTTTGGGGAAAACCATATCAACTTTCGCTACTGCTGGAACTGCCATTTGCATTTTTAACCTTTCTTCTTTTTTGTTGTTTTTGTACAGCCTAGAAACACCATGCTCTAGGTCTAATTCAGAACACTAATACAATTTTAATAAAATGTCAAATTTTTTAATTATTTTTCCTTTTTGAATGAAACTTCTTATGAATATCTTTTAGATGCTTGTCTGTAACATGAGTATAAACTTGGGTAGTTGTAATATTTGCATGCCCAAGCAGTGCTTGAACAGATCGCAAATCAGCTCCATTTGAAAGTAGGTCAGTAGCAAAAGAATGACGAATCACATGTGGAGTTACTTTTTTAGAAATTCCAGCCTTGATAGCATAGTGTTTTACAATTCTTTCAACACTTCTTGGAGTTAGGCGAATTGAATCTTTCTTTTCAAGTGC
>CAZRAX010000002.1:5123-41634 GCA_964598245.1 uncultured Candidatus Saccharibacteria bacterium
CCTAAAGATAATAGTTATCCATTGCATAGTTTCCCTTTCCTACAATTTGCACAAACATTGCTTCATCCATATCGTCACGCTTGTCTAAATAATTATTAATTGCTAATTTTGCTTCATTTGATAAAAAAACTACTCTAATTTTTTCACCCTTACCGCGAATAGGGAATTCATCTTTGCTCAAATCAAGATCACGATTTAAAGAACAAAGCTCTGAAACACGAAGTCCGGTTGAAAAAAGTAGTTCGAAAATAGCCCGATCACGTAGCCCTTTGGTTGTTGCTAAGTCTGGACCACTAATAATTCTATTTAATTCATCCATAGAAATTAAGTCAATTGAACGATCTGAAACTTTTGCTAATTCAATTTGATCAGGGGCAAGAGATTTATAGCCCTGTTTTACAAGATATTTTAGAAAAGTTCTAAGCGCGATTAAATAATAATTTTGGGTATTTTTCTTTAAAGTTCCATTTTTTTGACTAGTTCCTAAGGTTTTATTAGATTCCTGACGATTCAGCCAAAGACGAAACTGTTTAATACTACGATTTGTAATATCAGAAAGTTTTTTAATTTCTTGTTGTTTAAAAAAACGAGCAAGATAACGATCATAATTTTCAACTGTTTTAATACTACGACCTCTCTCAATTTCAATATATTCAAGAAAATCTTGTTTAAGTTCTTGGATTTCATTTTTATTTGTCATTTACAATTATTATATCAGATATTGTGCGACACAATAATGTTTGACAACACACTATGTTTATGATTATATTGCAAACAGAGTAATTCTGCTCATTTTCATTCCAAATCAACAACACAAGGCTTGGGAGAGCCCGAATTATGAATAGACAGAAGAGCACAATAAGTGAGCCTAGACTCAATATCTCAGTTCCATGGCGATCAATATGGTCTACCCTAGGATTAATTACACTATTCCTGTTTGGGTGGTTCCAGGCAGTGGGGTATTTGGTTCCTGGTTTCAAGGAAATATCCAGTTTTCAAGATGAAACCGCAACAATCAACGATGCTGGTTTGATGTGGGTTCCTGTAATTAGCTACCTATTAATATCCACTGTCGTCTGTGTTGCAGTTAACATCTTCAAACCACTGAAGAAGTTTGGGGATAAGGGCCTCATTGAAGGTCTAGTCAGAGGTCTCGCTGTGGGTTTTTCTGTGGGTTTTGCTGTGGGGTTTTTTGCGATTATTGATGAAGGTCTCATCGAAGGTCTAGTCAGAGGTCTCGCTGTGGGTTTTTCTGTGGGTTTTTCTGTGAGTATCCTTTTTTATCTTATCGAGGGTCTCGCTAGAGAATTCATGAAAGAGAAGGGGGACTAAATTCTTCCAAACCGCGCGTCACGCACAGTGATAGCGCGGTTTTTTTCTTACCTTTTCCTATTTTCTTGTTTGACTTGCAATTCTAAGAAAACATGTTATATTAGCTCTCATCATGTTAACAACAAGAAAAAAACAAACAGCCATCAAAAAGGCCCAAATACACAAAGAAGACACTGGATCAGCCGATGTGCAGATTTCTATTATTTCAAAACAAATTGATGAATTAGCTAAACATCTCAAAAAACACCCCAAAGATAACCATTCTAGGAGGGGATTACTGAAAATGGTTGCAGATCGACAAACTTTATTAAAATACTTGCTTAAAAAAGACCCCAAAAGACACAAATCATTAATCAAAAAACTACAACTAAAATAACAAACCTCCGAGCAATTAACTCGGTTTTTTGTTACAATTATCAGGTGCGTGAGTTTTTTAATAAGATAAAAATGGATTCTCGCTTACATTTATTAATTTTAATACTTAAATATGTCAGTTATTAAACAAAAAGAACAAAGAGTTGCTATTTTTATAGATGCTCAAAATTTATATCACAGTGCAAAAAATCTTTATCAAAAAAAAGTTAATTTTGATTCTGTTCTAAAAGAAGGTTTAGCCGGGAGAAAGCTTATTAGAGCGATTGCTTATGTAATCACTTCTGAATCGGGAGAAGAAAAAAACTTTTTTGATGCTTTAGAAAAATTAGGAATCGAAACAAAAACCAAAGACTTGCAAGTTTTTTCTGGTGGTGCAAAAAAAGCAGACTGGGATGTTGGATTAGCGATTGATGCCATTAAATCATCAAATAAAGTTGATGCTATTGTTATTGCCTCTGGTGATGGTGACTTTGTACCGCTGGTTGAATATCTTGAAAATACAGGATGCCAAGTTGAAGTTATTTCTTTTGGACGATCTTCATCTTCCAAACTAATTGAGGCAACCGATGACTTTACCGATATGGATGACGACACATCAAAGTTTTTAATTGGTGTTTCTAAAATTTGGAGAAGAAAAAAATAATTAGTAAAATAAAGTAGATGGAAGAAGAAAATCCAAAAAAGAAACCATTGGTTAGACCAATTAGAACATACAAAGATGATGTTGCTAATTTAGTTAAAAATCAAAAGGTTTCTACCGCAAAAATTGTTTTAGCAGAACAACAAAAAAGACAAGCCAGCGGAGAATACCAAGATTCAGAAGAAGAAAAAGAAAAAAGTCCTGTACCAAAAATAATTATTTCTTTTTTATTAATTATTCTAGGTTTTGGTGCATTATTTTTTGCTTTTCAATATAATCTATTACCAGAAAAAGTTTCTGAGAGGATTAAAAAAATGGTTAACCAAAATGAAGAAACTAAATTGTTAAGGGAAGAATCAACTACAAAAATTTATATAGGAATTAAAAATGCTTCTGAAATAAGAAATGAATTGATAGAAACCATAAAAAAAACTGATACTTCAAAATTAAATGGAATAACAAAAATAGAAATTTTGAAAAGAGAAAAAATGGAAGACGGGCAGGAAGTTGAAACTGAAATAGAAACTCAAAATTTCTTTAATATTCTAAGCTCGAGAACACCAAATCGTTTAATTCGATCTTTAAACAGTCAATTCTTTTTAGGAGTTTACCATGATTCTAATCCTTCTCCATTTTTGATTTTCCAAACTGATGAATTAGACTTAACATTTTCTCAAACATTTACTTGGGAAGAAACAATGTATTTTGATTTACAAGAAGTCTTGGATCTCCGAAAAAATCAACAAGAAATATTTATAGAAACAAGCACCTCTACTGAAGATATTATTAGTTCAACTTCTTCAACTTCAACCCCAGATATTACTGAGGTAACACCATCTTTTGAGACAAATAACTTTGTTGATTTGGTTATTTTAAATAAAGATGTTAGAGCAATTGTTGATGACCAAGGAGAAATTGTTTTGATGTACAGTTTTATTGATAATAAAAATCTTTTAATTGTTAAAAATAAAAAAATCTTCTCTGAAATAATTAATAGAATATCTAATCAAACACTTCTAAGGTAAGGAAATTATGATAAAATACTAATATGAAAAATGAGAATATAGACATAAATTATTTTAAAGAAAAACTTGAAAAAGAAGAAGAAAGAGTGCTTTCCGAACTAAAAACTATCGGCAGAATTAACCCCGACAACCCACAAGATTGGGAGGCAACTCCTGGCGAAAAAGATGACGGAACAGCAGATCCAAATGATTTTGCTGATAGTATTGAAGAGTACGAAGAAAACACAGCTATTTTAAAGCAACTAGAAATTGAATTAAATAATATCAAAAAAGCTCTAAAAAAAATTGAGGATGGGTCATATGGTATTTGTGAAGTTTCTGGTGAACCAATTGAAAAAGAGAGGCTAGAGGCTAATCCTTCTGCAAAAACTTGTTTAAAATATACCCAATAAATTTAAAAAACTTTATTAAAAATTTAGGTCACTCTGTTATAAAAACAGGGTGATTTTTTCTAAAATTTACAGTGCCCAAGCAAATTTATTAAAAGCTGAAAAAATAGATGTGGAGGTTGATATCTCAAATGGTCTCCATGCTTTTTCAATTATTGGCTTGCCTGATAAATCTATTGAGGAATCAAAGGATCGAGTATCTTCTTCAATCAAAAATTCAGGTTTTATTTCACCAAAACAAAAAAACCAAAAGATTATTATTGCTCTTTCTCCTGCACATATTAAAAAAACGGGGAGTGTTTTTGATCTAGCTATGGCATTAGCTTATTTAAAATCATCTCAACAAATAAAATTTAATTCTGAAAATAAAATGTTCGTTGGTGAATTATCATTAGACGGAAAAATCAAGCCAATTCGTGGAATTATCCAAATTGTATTATTGGCAAGAAAAATTGGAATTAAAGAAATTTATATTCCAAACCAAAATTGTAGAGAAGCCCAAATTGTTAACAAAATAAAAATTTATGGAGTTAAAAATTTAAAAGAAATTATTGAGCATCTAACCCAAAAGAAAGGGGTGCCCGCAATTATCCCACAATTTCCGATTAAAAAAGAAAAGCCAAAAAATTTTATTTTTAATAAAATAAGGGGGAATGAATCAGCAAAACAAAGCTTACTAATTGCAGCCTGTGGCGGTCATAATATTTGTCTTTATGGACCACCCGGAACTGGTAAAACAATGTTATCAAAATCTTTTGCAGAAATTCTTCCACCTCTAAACTATCAACAAATCTTGGAAACCTCTTCTATACATTCAATTTACAATAATCAACAAAAATTAATTACCAGACCACCATTTAGAAGTCCACACCATACGGCTTCTTATTCTGCTATTGTTGGTGGCGGGAAAACCATTAGGCCCGGGGAAATAACACTGGCACATAATGGTGTGTTTTTTATGGATGAGTTCCCAGAATTTAATAGGAGAGTTATAGATTCCCTAAGACAACCAATCGAAGAAAGAGAAATTACCATTAGTCGAGCAGAGGGAGAATTTAAATATCCTTGTAATTTTATTTTGATTATTGCTCTTAATCCTTGTCCTTGTGGTTTTAAAAATAGCAAAATTAAAAAATGTCAGTGCTCTGTTAGGGAAATTGAAAACTATAAAAGAAAAATTAGTGGTCCAATCGCTGATAGAATTGATATTTTCACAGAAGTTTCTGAAATAAATTATGAAAAATTATTAAATAAATCTCCTGAAAAAGAGGAGGACTTGATGGAAAAAATTAAAAATATTAGAAAAAAACAAATTAGCCGACAAGGGAAATTAAATGTTTTTTTAGACAACAATGATTTAGAAAAAAATATTGATAAACTTGAAACAAAAACTGAATTTAATAAAATTGCTCAAAAACTAAACCTTTCCGTTCGGGTTTACTATAAAATTCTAAAGGTTGCTAGAACAATCGCAGACATTTCTGGATCAGAAAAAATAAAAATACCTCACATTTTAGAGGCACTTCAACAAAGAAATAAATTAGAATATTAAATTAATCTATATAACAACGACTACCAACTGAACAGGCTCCCAAAGGGTTTGTTGCTCCACGAACTTCAAAATGAAGATGATTACCTGTTGATCTACCAGTTGAACCAACATAACCAATTACCTCGCCCGCTTCAACAACTTGCCCAACATAAACATTATTACTACTTTGATGTGAGTAAAGAGTTTGTGTTCCATTTGCATGTGAAATAACAATATAAGAACCATACCCACCATTCCAACCACCCTGTTTGTTAGTAATGACTTTACCTGTTGCCGCTGCATAAATTGGGGTTCCATAAGGAGCACCAACATCAATAGCATTATAGCCATGATAACCCTGAGTAATAATGCCCCCAGGAATAGGGTTTTTATAATAACCTCCTGAAACTGATGAAGATGGAGCTGAAGCATATTTTACCTCATCAAATTCTTGTTTGTGATCGTGATCTTTTTCAAAATTAGGATCAACATAGGGAACAATAATTTCATCTCCTGGTTCTAATTGAACATCCTTGTCTAAACCATTGAATAGAGCAATTTCATTAACATCTGCATCATATATTTCAGCAACATCAGAAATTGAACCACCATATTTAATAGTATGAGTAACTCCTGTGACAGGAAGAATAACTAATTTTTGACCTGGTTGAATAGCACCAGAAAAATCATTAGCCCACCGAATTGTATTAACTGATACATTAAACATTTCTGCAATTTGAGATAATGTATCTCCTTCTCTTACTTCATAAACTGAAATTTTACCATTTGTTGGTTTTTTGATAACAACACCTTCACTTAAAATTGAATTAGTTGGAACTAAAACAGAATTCTCGGCAATTTCAATATTACCACCACCCAAAGCAATATCAGAAAAATCTGTTTTTTCTAAAATATCAACATTTTGAGAGTTAGTTGATGTTAAATTACTTTGATAAGTAACGGTTTTACCAGAAAAAGCCGACACAGCCCCTGCAAAAGCAACAATTGGGACAATAATGATATAAGAGAAAATAGCCATTTTTTGAAAAAAATGACTTTTAAAAAAATCTATTGTTTTATTCTCTCCCAAGCCCTTTCCATTACTGGAGAGAGGATCTTTTTTATTTGAAAAAAGTATAATAAGCCTTTTTTATAGCGGTATTTCTGAATTCTGAATATGATCTTGTGGATCGCCCTCTTTAACTATTTCTTAGAGATATTAATAGTATAAACAGCCTGAAAACAAAAGCAAGGGGTTATGCACATAAGCAATTTTAAACATTTTTTGTCAAATTTATGAATTTTGGCCAATAAAAAACCAATGATATTTAATTAATCTAAATATGATAAAATAACTATTCAAAATGTCTTATTTAAATGAATTAAATCAATATCAAAAGAAAGCAGTCGAAGAAATCAGTGGCCCAGTCATCATCCTTGCCGGAGCTGGTTCAGGAAAAACAAGAACTATCACTTATAGAATTGCTCATTTAATTAACAAAGGAGTCCAACCAGAAAAAGTTTTAGCCGTTACCTTTACCAACAAAGCAGCTAACGAAATGAGAGAGAGGGTGAACCATCTACTGATTAATAATCAAAACTTTAATCAGCCAGTTGAAATTTCTAGTAGGCCAATGATTAAAACTTTTCATTCTTTGGGTGTTTATATTTTGAGACAATTTTATAGAGAAATTAATTTACCCAAAAACTTTTCTATTTTAGATCGAGCTGATTCTAAAAAAATTATTAGAGATTGTCTAAAAAATGAGGGTTACGATCCAAAAGAGCATGATCCTACAAAAATTTTAGCGACAATTTCTAGAGCCAAAGGAGATATGTTTGGTCCAGAAGAATATTTAGAACAAGAATCAAACCCTTATCGAGCAGAAATGATTTCTCGGGTGTGGAAACTTTATGATAAAAAAGTTCGAGAAAATAAATCTTTAGATTTTGATGATCTTTTAGTTGAAACTGTTAAATTGCTTCAAAATAAAAAAAATATTCGGGAATATCTTCAAAAAAAATGGCAATATATTCATATTGACGAATACCAAGACACTAATGAAGTTCAATATTTGATAACAAAAATTCTAGCAGAAAATCACCAAAATATTTGTGTCGTTGGTGATGTTGATCAAAATATTTATTCTTGGCGGGGTGCAACTATTAAAAATATTATGAATTTTGAAGCAGATTATCGGGATGTCAAAGAAATTATTTTAGAAGAAAATTATCGTTCAACCGCTAATATTTTAGATGCTGCAAATGATATCATTAAAAAAAATACTGTTAGAAAAGAAAAAAATCTTTTTACTAAAAATCCAGAGGGAGAAAAAATAACAATTTACCAAGCACTGGATGAATATGATGAAGCAACTTATGCAGTTAATAAAGCAAGAGAATTAATCAAGCAAGGAGTATCTTCAAAAGAAATCGCTTTTTTGTATAGAGCCAATTATCAATCACGAGTTCTCGAAGAAGTTGCTTTGCAAAATAAATTACCACACCAAGTTCTGGGGACTCGTTTTTTTGACCGAAAAGAAATTAAAGATGTAATCGGCTATATTAAAGTCGCACTAAATCAAGATGACTTTACTAGTCTTAATAGAATTATTAATACACCGACCAGAGGAATAGGGAAAGTTACTATTTTAAAAATCTTTGAAAAACGCGAGGGGGAATTAAACACCGGAACAAAAGCCAAGGTTGATAATTTTAGATTATTGCTCAATAAAATCAAAAACGAAATTATAAACCAAAAACCCAGTCAGGTTATTCAATTTATTGTTAAAGAAGCTGGTTTTGAGAAAAATTTACAAAACGAAGGGGAAGATGGCTTAGAAAGACTTCAAAACATGAAGGAGCTTGCTTCTTTGGCAAAAAAATATGACCAACTCGAAGAAGGAATTGAAAAGTTTTTAGAGGACGTTGCTTTGGCATCTGATCAGGACGAATTAGAAAAAGATAACGGGGGAGTAAAATTAATGACGGTCCATGCCGCCAAAGGTTTAGAGTTTGATTATGTTTTTATTACAGGACTTGAACAAGGACTTTTCCCAATGCAAAGAGATAGTGTAGAAAAAGAAGATCAAGAAGAAGAACGCAGATTATTTTATGTTGCAGTAACTCGAGCTAGAAAAAAATTATTTTTACTTTGGGCGAATTTTAGAACAATTTTTGGTTCAAAAGAAGTTAATATGGCATCAGAATTTATTGATGATATTAATCCTGAAATTATTGATGAAGAAAATCTAGGAGGACCAAAAGATGGAAACAAAATTGAGTATTTGATTGATTTTTAAAAAATCGACTTTTATAAAAAAATAAGGCAAACTATTTTTAATGCAAACAAAAATAAAAGCTAAAAAATCTCTAGGGCAAAACTTTTTAAAATCAAAGAGAATTTTAGAAGAAATTGTTCGAGTTGGCGAAATTTCTAATCAAGATTTTGTTATTGAAATTGGTCCAGGGAAAGGTTCCTTAACTAAAAAAATACTGGAGACTGGTGCAAAAGTTTGGGCATTTGAAAAAGATTCCAGACTGATTAATCTATTAGAAGAAAAATTTTTCAAAGAAATTAACAGTGGCCAATTAACGATTTTGGAAAAGGATATTTTAAATTTTGATTTAGAACAAATTAATAAAAAATATAAATTAATTGCAAATATTCCGTACTACATAACGGGTGAAATTTTAGAAAAGTTTTTATCAAGCAATAAACAACCAACTTCTGCTGTTTTGATGGTTCAAAAAGAAGTTGCTGATAGAATTATTGCTCGCGACAACAAAGAAAGCTTACTTTCAATTTCAGTTAAAATTTATTGCCAACCAAAATACATTAAAAAGGTTCCAGCGAAATTATTTTCACCCCAACCAAAAGTAGATTCAGCAATAATTAAATTAAATAAAATTTCAAAAGAAAGATTTGAATTAAGTAAAATTTCAGAAAAAGAATTTTTTCAAATGGTTAAAACTGGATTTTCTCATAAAAGAAAATATCTAATTTCAAATTTAAAAAAAGTGTCACAAAATATCGAACAAAAATTTCAGAAATGCCAAATTAATAATAAAATAAGGGCAGAAAAATTATCTACTGAGGATTGGATTTGTTTACTAAAAAATTAAGAAGTTCCAAAACCGGGATTGGGACCACCAATTATTCCATTATTTGAAATTGACTTACAGCTATCACCACTATAAATTAAACAAACACCAGCACCACCATAAGTCCCTAACTGATAAAGACCAGTAGGAGAACCGGAAAGCAATTTCGAGCCTGGACCATAAACTAAACGAAGAGACCCACCAGATGCATAATCTTGGATGAACAATAAAAGAGTCCCACTACAATTACAGAAAAAGGTTCCCGTTAACCTCCCCCCAAAATAAGCAGCTGAGGCACTATTGAATGGTAAAAAAACTGTTGCTAAAAATATTAAACTAAAAATTATTTTTTTCATATTTTAATTATTAACAAAATCAATAAATTCTAAATTAGAATGTCCGTTAGAATTTTTGACTTGAATCATTCCTTCAAAAATTTCTCCCTTACTATTCAAAACTGGTTGACCTTCAACAATAAATTCTAATCTACCCCCTTTTGCTTCAACCTCGTAACTACCCAACGCAGTCATAACAGTATTAATATTTTCAAAATTATCTCCCTTAATAATAATTTTATCCCCGTATCTGACTGGTTCTCCGTTTGGTAAAGCAACATTATCAATTTGTGGGGGGGTTAAATCATCAACAATTTTGACAACAACGGGGTCTGATAAAACATCTCCATTTTTAACATATAAATCATATTCTCCTTTATCAAGATTTGGAGTGTCAAAATACATAAAATTAAATTGGCGATCAATATTATCAATAATTTTTTCTTTATTTTCATTTTTGAATAAAATTTCAGAATCATCGTCAATATTATCAGCAACAATTAACAAATCATCGCCCACCTCAACAACTTCAAAAGAAATAAACTGAATTTTTGACTTATTCTCTTTGAATTCTTCTGAATTTGAAATTTCAATTGAAACAGGATCTAAAAGAGCAGGATCTGAATTTGATGATTCAATTAAATCAACAGGTGGGCTTGTCGGCTGAATAGCAGGAGCAACCGGTGTTTCAATAACAACAGAGTTTTTAACCAAACCATTAATGAAATTTCTAGTGCTTGGACCAAAATAACCAGTACCACTAGTCAAGCCAACCGGTATCAAAACTTGCTGACGATATTTATTTTGAAATTTAGCAACCGCTTGTTTGGTTAACTCTCCATAATAGTTTGTTTCTTGACCAACTGAACCTACCCCAGAAAGAGAAACCATTGTTGCTGGATCTTGATTCAAAAACTTTTGAAGCATCAGAACATCTTGGCCAGTACTTCCAACATTCAAACTTCTATAAAAATAAAAAGATTGTGCAGAAACAAAAACAGGAGAAGAAATTAAAATTGATAAAACGATAATAAAAAATAATTTTTGATAATTGTTCATTACTTTATAATCATATCATTTATTTTTGTTATAATAAAAGCATGAAATTACCAAGCCCTCGAGCGTCTCTTATTATTCTTTTGGTTGTCATTATTTCAACAGTAATTACTGTTGTATTTAGTCAACAAAAAAATAATAGCGACCCAATAATTTCAGCTCCAGATTTACTTGTTGAATCAAAAATCAGCCCTTCTTATTCAGAAAAAGATACTGACAAAGATGGACTGTTTGATTGGGAAGAAGTTTTGTGGGGAACAGATCCAGAATTGGCAGATACAGATGGTGACGGGACAAACGATAAAGAAGAAATTGACTCGGACAGAAATCCTTTGGTTGCAGGACCCGATGATAAAAATATTTCAGCAGAAGACAAAATTGTAAGTCAATTAGAAGAAAAAGGTTTTGATAAAGAAGGTCTAACTAGCCAAGTCTCTTCTAGTTTTGCTGAAAATTATTTCAAAACTAGAAATGGTCAAGATTTATCGGAATCACAAAAACAAATTTTAATTCAAAACATTAGCCAAGAAGCAATAGAAAAAATAAAAATTGAACCAATTTATTCAAATAATTCTTTAAAAACCTTCACTGATGACAAAAACAAACTTATTTTTTATGCTGACAAAACTTTTTCAATTCAAATTTTGATTCTGGCAGGAGCAATTGAAAATAGTCAAAATCCAAATCATATTAAAATGGGTGACTATATAATCTCTTTGTCAAACGAACTAATGAGACTAGAAGTTCCACAAGAAATTGTTAGCCAACACACACAACTGGCTAATAATTATTATCAATTAGGATCAATTATCAAAGATTTTGTAAAAGAAGATGAAGATCCGTTATATGTAATGCTACTTTTAAATATTTATCAAAATATAGAACAAGATATCAACATTTTAAGTAATGAAATTAGTAATTTTTTGTCAGAAAATGGTATAATAATTGAAGAAAACCAAATAAAAATAAAGAATGAATAGGTTAAAATTATCTAAAAAAATATTTGCTGTTGTATCTCTTTTGGTGTCCCTTGGAATTATTTTTCCACATAGCTTAAATGCTCAAACCTTATCCAATCCCTTAAATGTTACTAGCGATAGTGTTTCAAGAGTTTCAGATATAAATAGTTTTGATTTAAACCAAAATGTTGAAAGTTGTATGCAAGAGCTGGTAACAGGAAACTTGATTACCTCACTTTCTAATAGTACATTTAGTGGTTTAACAGATGGTTTGATTAGTAATTTGGTCAGGGGTGTTGGTGGATCTATTAGTGATGTACTCGGTGGAATAGATTTATCTGGTGGTATCAGCAACTTAAGAGAATTAAGCCTTGTTAACATTAATCAAGCAATCGGTGCAAACCTTCCAAGTTTTGAATCTGCTCTTGGAACATTAAATAGCACACTTGGTGGTATTGGTGGTGGTGCAGGTGGGACATTAGGAAGTATTGGCGGTGTTTTAAGTGGTGGCGGCGAAGTTCCGGTTAACGATGGTGTTGTCCGAACAATCAATCAACAAATTAGTCAAACAAACCAAGGAATTCTACAAGACACAACAAACTTAACAAATAAAGAAACTGGTGTTGGTGGTATTTCTCTTGATGCTATTGCTGTATGTTTGGCCAGCAAAACAATCGGTGGAATATTGGAAGGAACAATTGATTGGATTAATACTGGATTTGATGGTAACCCCGTTTTTGTTGATGACCCAGCCAAATTTTTTGGAGATATTGCTGATTACGAATTGGGCCTTTTTGTAGATGATTTAACTGGTGGAATTTTGTGTGACCACCTGAGTGTTAGTGTAACAACTGATTTGGTCAATAATTATACAAATCAAAAATTCGGCAGACCATCTCGTTGTACGCTCTCTGATGTTTCTGAAAATGTAAGGGCCTTTGCTGACGGTGATTTTAGTGCTGGAGGTTGGGATGCGTTTTTGGAATACACACAAAATCCGTATAATAATTCTTACGGTGCAAGAATTACAGCACAAAGTGATTTAGATTCTAGAATTTCTAGATCTCAGGCCTTGGCCGAATGGGAACTAGACAAGAATGATGGATATCTAAGTATTAGAAATCCTGAAACAGGTGAAATAACAACGCCAGGAAGTATTGTTAAGTCGCAAGTTGAGAATAGACTTAATGCACCAATCAATCGCCTGACTTTCGCTGATGAGTTTGATGAGATTATGAATTCAATGGTCAATCAATTTATAAAAATTTCGATTGGTGAATTGTTTGAATAATATAAATAAATAAAAAATGTTTTTGGGGGAAAATAAAAAAATAAATAAAAAAATCGGAATAGGAATTCTTCTTTTCTTTTTTATTTTCTCTGTTTTGGGTGATTTTAATTTTGTAGAAAGTGCAGAACCAGTAACAAGGAACAGAAACGTTGAGGGCGCGGGAGAATTTGAAAGAGGAGGTATTGTAAACGCACACCAAAAAAAGAGTTCTAATCAAGAAGTAAGTCAGGCAGAAATTGAAAAATTACTTGAAGAAAGAGATGCGGCACTTAATGAAATTAGAGAGGTGCGACAAGAATCTAATCGCTGTTATCCAGGAGGAAGCGGTACCAGAATCTCTGATGAGTCATGTGAGGAATTAAGCTACTACTTAACAAAAGTAGCTTCATTAAGAACCCAAGCCAACCAAAAAAATGATGAGGCAAGAAGAATTGCATCTAGAAATGAATCTCTTTGGGAGTGGTATGTTGGAGCTTTTAATGATTTTTACAACAACCCCAGTGAGGGGGGTTGTGGAGTGCTTGAAGTCGGTTGCTGGTTAGAAAAAGCCACTGAAAATTTCCTTGGTTTAATTGCAAACTTTTTCATTGGCGCCTCTGGTATGGTTTTATGGTTTTCGGGAATTGTTTTGAATGCCGCAGTCTTTTTTAGTATTGAACAAATGTCCAATTTAATAAACGGTGAAGGAGGTGAGGGGATCAGGAATGCCTGGACAATGATCAGAGATTTAATAAATATATTATTTATTTTTGGACTTTTATACATTTCCATAGGAACAATTATTGGTCGTCTTAGTGGCAAGACTAAAAATATGTTGGTTGGAATTATTGCTGCGGCAATTTTGATTAACTTTAGTTTCTTATTTACAACTGTTCTGATAGATGTTTCTAATTATTTAACAGTTGAGATGAAAAACCTGCTCGGAGAATGTTCACAAATCGGAGCAGGACCAGAAACCAGCCAGGGGGCAGGGGCTGGCACAACAGGAGGTTCAATCAAAGAGTCTCTTAATAAATCTAATTACAACAAGGGAATAAGTAATTGTTTTGTCGATTCAGTTAAAATCCAAACAGCCTTTAATCCAGAAACAGAAGGGGGTATTGCAAATGTTGTCAACGCCTCTCAATCAACAACAGGAAAGGTTATAAAAATACTAATTGGAGGAATTATGGGATCGGTATTCCTAATCCTTACTGCTGTTGTTTTCTTGGCATTAGCAATATTGTTATTTATCAGATTTATTTTATTAATCTTCTTAATTATTACTTCACCTGCGATGTTTTTGGGAATGATCTTACCTAATTTTACAGAAATTTCTAAAACATGGTTTAAAACCCTACAAAACCAATTAATCTGGGCGCCTCTGGCTTTCCTTTTCTTGTTTATCAGTCTTACAATTGCAAGGAGTATGAGCCTTGTTGGGTCAAGCGGAGACTTATCCGGTACAGTTGCGGGAGGAGCAGAAAACATATCTGTTATAATTAATTATCTTTTAGTTATTGGTTTTATGCTTGCTTCAATATTGATTGCCAAAAAAACTGGTGCAGCAGGAGCTGACTGGTCAACCCAAAAAGCAGGTAACGTAGTCTTTGGTGGACTTGGTAAGATCGGTAGAAACACAGTCGGTAGAGCCGCATCTAGGGCCGCAGAAAATATGAAGGGGACAGGAATGGTGTCTCGGCTTAGCAAAGCAGGACTAAAAAATATTGGCAATAGCACATTTGATGCTAGAAACAGTACGGCTGTTTCTGCTGGATTTTCTGGTATTGGTAAAGCAACAGGAGTAAACATAGATACAGGAAAAGGTTCCAAGAGTGGCTTTACAAAACTAAACCAAGAAAAAGTTAAAAAATACAAAGAAGAGGCAAAGGAATTTGGTGAACTAAGTAGATCTGAAAAAATAAAGATTACCGAAAATAGAGGAAAAATAAATACAAAATATGAAAATGAACTAAGTGGAATCAAAAATGCCCAAGGCAGAGTTACAAATAGTGAAAATAGTCTAAAGTCTATTAAAAAACAGATGAAAAAAGCCAAAAAGACTGACAGAGCAGAATACGATCGATTATCTGTTGAAAAAGAAAGATTTGAAGAGGGAATAGATAGAGACAAGGAATTTATTAAGCAACAAAAGGCTGTAATAGAAAATGACGAACTTTCAAAAGAAATCAGGGACACTGAAAAGAAAGCCGAAAAACGACAAGAAGACTTTCTAAACAATGTTCTAAGTAAGGTTTATAGACCGGCCGGCAGAGACGCCAGAAGAGAAATATTAGAAGAAAAAGAGAAAAAAAAGAAACAGGGCTCTGTAGAAAAAATTACCCAGGAAGTTATAGCTGGTATAAAAAAAGATGATGATAAATAAAAAATAATTATTATGGGAGAAACAAAATTACAAAAGTTAATAAATGAAAACTATCAAAAACTACCACCCATAGTTCAGAATTTCGTTACCGAATCAGATTGGCTAAAAATTCTTGAGGAAATTTTACAAGATAATAGTTTTTCTTTAGAACAAAATGATTCTATAGAAATGGAAACATTGCTAATGTTAATTGGTGTTTCTAACCCCAAAGAATACGCTCTGAACATTAAAAAAGAAGCTAATCTAACAATAGATGAAGCAATTTCAGTTGCTGAAGAAGTAAATGATAAAATTTATCAAAAACTTATAAAAAAAATAATTACAGAGTCAGAAAAACAAGCCGGTTTACCTGAAAATCCTTTGAAAGAAATATTGGGGGAAGACGAAGAAATTTTGACAATGTTTCCCCAAATAAATTTAGATTTAGAAGAGGACGAAGAAGACCAAAGAAAAGAATTGGTTGGAGAATTAAGCCAAGATATTCAAATCGACAGTAACGAAGAGGTTGAGGATGAATTAATGATTATTGATCAAGAAACAAAAACCCCAGTGCTAGAAAACATTCCTACAAAACCACAACAACAAAGTGAATTACTCCCAGAAGAAAATAAAAAAGAACTTGACCAAAACAAAGTCCCACCAAACAAGGTACCTCTAAGAAAAGACCAGATCCCAAACCCAAGAATTATCCAAAGTTCTTTTACTAGAAAAGAAAATAGCTTGCCAGATTTACAACCACTCAGAACGCTAGAAAAAGATTCTGAAAGGTTTGGCCATCCAATTTCTGAAAAACTTTCAAAGGAAACCACCCAAAGAGCAAAGTCAGAAGAAGCATCAATAAAACAAGACGAGGCTACTCAAAAAACAGAGCCGTCGGCATCTATTGTTGAATCAGTACCAAAATCACCTGCTTCAGAGAAACCGGCAGTGCCAGAACCAACCGCTCCAGAGAAACAATTTGTTGAATCAATGCCAGAGAAGCCCGCCCCAGAGCAAACACAAGCAGGAACAGACCCTTATAGAGAACCAATAGAATAAAATCATGAGATATCAAGTACCACAATTTATAGAAGTAGAAGATCGTCTTTTTGGGCCACTAACCCTAAAGCAATTTCTTTATGTTGCTGGCGGAGCAGCAGCTGGATTTATTATTTGGTCTATTATTCCTATTAAAATTATTGCTGTTATTATAGCTCTTCCTGTTGTTGCTTTTTTCCTGGCTTTAGCTTTTTACAAATATAATGGTCGTCCATTTGTTGTGACAGTTGAAAACTCTGTTAAATATTTCTTGGGTGACAAACTTTATATTTGGAAAAAAGAAGATAAAAAAATTGATCCCAATCAAACACCTGGAACAGATGTGTTTAGTACAGGCCTTGGGATTGGTGTTCCAAAACTTTCCGATAGTAATCTAAAAAAAATTTCCTTTGAATTAGATATTAATGAGAATTTAGAAGAATAATTTGTTATAATATTTAAAATGTCAACAAAAGCAAGTCAAGAATTCATACCAATAAAAGAAGTCCGCGATGGAGTAATCATTTTGAAAGATGGTTCTATGCGAGCTATTGTTATGACCTCTTCCCTAAACTTTGATTTAAAATCAATAGACGAACAAGAATCAATTATTTTTGAATTCCAAAACTTCTTAAACTCTTTAGATTTTAGTGTTCAAATCAGCATTCAATCTAGAAGGCTAGACATTCGACCATATGTTTCAATGTTAGAAGATCGTCTAAAACAACAAACAAATGATCTAATGAAAGTTCAAATTAGAGAGTATATTCAATTTATTAGAACTTTTACTGAAAACACTAATATTATGACAAAAAGTTTCTTTATTGTTGTTCCTTATTCACCAGCTAAAATTAATGTTGGTAAGGGCGGTATTTTTAGCAAAAAAAACAAAGATCTTGAAAAACAAAAGATAGAAAATTTTGAAGAAAACAAAAGCCAATTAGAACAAAGACTAGCAATTGTCGAGCAGGGAATTACTAGATCAGGAATTAGAGCCGCCAGATTAGGAACAGAAGAATCAATTGAAATTTTTTATAAGCTATTTAATCCGGGAGATGTCGAAAGACCAATACCGCAACAATAATAAACAATATGGGAATTTTTAATTTTTTAAAAAAAGAAGATAAGACACCAGATATTACATCTTTTATGCCTCAACAAATTTATGAGTCTGGTATTTTGGAATTAAAAGATGTTATTGCTCCTTCGGCTTTCAAGGTTTCTCCAAAAGAAATTAACCTTGGTGACAAGGTCGCCAGAAGTTTTTTTGTTATTTCTTATCCAAGATACTTAACTGAAAACTGGTTTTCTCCAATTATTAATCTTGAAAGAGTTTTTGACATTTCAATTTTTGTTCACCCCATTGAAACCTCAACAATAATGAGAAAATTCCAAAAAAAGGTTGCAGAAATTCAAAGTCAAATTTCCACCAGGGAAGAAAAAGGTCTTGTTCGCGACCCCAAACTTGATACAGCATACAGAGACCTTGAAACACTTAGAGACCAGCTTCAACAAGCACAAGAAAAAATCTTTGATGTTGGTATTTATATTACAATTTATGCTGACAACAGCGATGAATTAGATAAATTTGAATCAGAAATGAAATCTATTTTAGAGTCTAAGTTAGTTTATGTAAAACCAGCAATTTTTCAACAAGAAGAAGGCTTTAAATCGGTTATACCACTAGCAACAGACTTATTAAATGTTCATTCAAAATTAAACTCTGAACCTCTTTCTTCTGTTTTTCCTTTTATTTCTTTTGAATTAACAGATGACAAGGGAATATTGTTTGGTATAAACAGGCACAATTCTGGATTAGTTTTGTTTGATAGGTTTAGTTTACCAAACTATAATTCAGTTGTTTTTGCAAAATCTGGTGCTGGTAAATCATACATGACAAAACTTGAAATTCTACGATCTCTAATGTTTGACGTTGATGTTATTGTTATTGACCCAGAAAGAGAATATGAACAAATGGCAGAAGTAACAGGTGGAAGATTTTTTAATATTTCTTTAACTTCAGAACACCATATTAATCCTTTTGATTTACCAAAAATTGGTGAAGATGAAGAGCCAGCAGATGTTTTACGATCAAATATCATAACACTAGTTGGACTATTTAGGGTTATGCTTGGTGGTCTTACGCCAGAAGAAGATTCTATTATTGATCGAGCAATTACTGAAACATACGCCCTAAAAGACATTACTCCTGAATCAGATTTTTCTAACGTTCAAGCACCTTTGTTGTCTGATTTTGAACTTGTTTTAGGAGGAATTGAGGGCGCCGAAGGGTTGGTTCAAAAATTATCAAAATATACCAAAGGAACATGGTCTGGATTTATTAACAAACCAACCAATGTTGATATTAATAAAAAATTCGTTGTCTTTTCTCTTCGTGATATGGAAGACGAATTAAAACAAGTGGCGACATATATTATCACCAACTATATTTGGACAGCAATTAGAAAAGAAAGAAAAAAGAGAATCATGGTTGTTGACGAGGCATGGTGGATGATGAAGTCAGATGACACAGCATCATTTTTGTTTGGTTTAGCCAAAAGAGGTCGTAAATATTACCTAGGAATTACTACTATTACTCAAGATGTTGAAGACTTTTTAAGATCCCCTTATGGTGGTCCAATTATTACCAACTCTTCTATTCAAATGCTGATGAAACAGTCCCCATCATCAATTGGTTTAGTTCAAAAAACTTTTAATTTAACGGATTCTGAAAAGAATTTGTTACTTCAATCAGATGTCGGGGAAGGGATATTCTTTGCGGGGGCCAAGAGAGTTGCCTTAAAAGTTATTGCCTCATACACCGAAGATCAAATTATTACTTCTGACCCAGCCCAATTACTATCAATTAAAAAAGCAAAACAAGAACTTCAACAAAAAAATCAATCTAACTCAAACGAAGAAGATTCTTATAACCAATCAAAACTTTCAGAGGCACAAAAAACTCTTAACGAGTTTTAGAAAATGGAAAATCAAAAAATAAATTATCGAATAGGAAAAATTACGGGGTGGTTAATGATTTCTTGCGCCATCCTTTACGATTTTTTAGAATTTAGCGTTGATTGGATACCCGTTCTTGGACAAGGTATTTCTTTTTTCATAGATTTTATTGCTATTTTGCATTTTTCTTTTTGGTTTATTCTTTTGGGAGTTAATTTGATAAAACCACAAAATATTTTACGTTTTTGGACTCCACAAATAATAGAACTTTTACCAATTCCGCTAATAGATTTTTTCTTAACCACCCTTGCTGTTTTTCTTACTATAAAAATGTCTAGGATCGAGGACCGGTTGGGAGTTGGCATTATTAAAAAACCAAAACCCAAATTAAGGCGCAGAAGTTAATATGATTGATTACAAGATGAATAATTTTGATATAATTAAAATAATGAAAAAATATTTATTTTTAATAATAATTTTTTTAATATTACCACTAATATTACCCCTGGGGGCGTCTTCTCAAACCCAAATAGAAGAACAGCTTTCAATTACTTTTTCACCACAATATCCTGGGCCAAATGAATTTGTTGATATTGATATTAATAGCTATCAAACAGATTTAGACAAATCTGAAATTAGTTTTTATGTTAATGGTACATTTAATAGTGGTGGGGTAGGCGTTAAAAGTTTTTCTTTTTTAACTGGTGAGGTTGGTGAGACATCAAACATTTTAATTAGAATTGATAAACCAAACGGATCAAGAACTGAAAAAAGATATTCGATAACACCAGGAGAAATAAATTTATACTACGAACCACAAACCTATACACCACCATTTTACAAAGGACGATCAGAATTTAGTAATCAATCTGATTTAAAAATTTTTGCTTTGGCTAATTTTGTCGACAACCAGGGGAACGCAATACCCAAAAATGAAATCGTTTATACTTGGAAAATAAATGGTGAGATAAAGCAACGAGAATCTGGGGTTGGGAGAGATGTTTATTATTACAGATCTAATTTAATTCCAGAACCAGTTCAAATTATTTTAGAAGCCTCTCCTATAAATTCACAACAAATCTCTAGAGTTTTTGGGTCTATTACACCATCAGAACCGTTAATTTTAATCTATGAAAAAAATCCAATTTATGGGACAATTTTCAGTCAAGACATAAAAGAGGGTTCAATTTCTGGGAGAGAAGAAATAGAAGTAACTGCTATACCTTACTTTTTTGATGAAGATATTTTATCGATAGGAGAATTTGAGTGGTTTTTAAATGGAAAGGTTTCAGATTTTTTTGATCTAAATAATATTATTTTTAGAAGGGTTGATAATAATCCAAGTAATAACAATGTATCAGTTGAAATAATTAACCCAAGCAAGATTATGCAATCAAAAAAATATTCTTTTGACTTAAATTTTGATCAAAACAATGATAAATCTTTTGAATTTTAATTATGGAAAAAAATACTAAAAAAACAATATTTTCTTTTTTCGTGATAGGACTCTTTCTTTTATTTATTGCTGGTACATTTAATAATCAACCAGAAATAATTTCTGAATCTCAAAGAAGTTTATTGGTTGCACAATCATCATATCAACCCATCTCTGGTATCGAACTAAATGTTAATTCTGAAAAAACAGGTTTTGCTCAAATTTTAACAACAATTTTTGGTTGGGGAATTGCAATCGCAATTGTTTTGGCAATTTTAGTTATTGTTTGGGGTGGAATTCAATACATGACAACCGATGCTTTTAGTGAAAAGACTGACGGTAAGGAAAAAATCAAGGGGGCAGTTGGAGGATTAATTTTAGCTCTAGTCTCTTGGTTAATTTTAAATACAATAAATCCGAGAATTTTGGAAGATAATTTTTTAACAAAAACAAAAGAGGCAAATCAAAGTCAGTCTGGCACCCCCACAAACACCAGTGGCAGTGGTGCTACGGGGACACAAACCAGTCCAACCACAGGAACACCCGGACAAGATCTCCAAAACCCAACACAGGTTAAGCAGAATGCCTCTTCTGGTATTACTTTTGATCAAAACACCCAAGATTATATAGATAGCAATGGTTTAAAGACAAACACACTTAATACCATAAATCATCTGGGTGACAGTATTGGTAGTTCTGAAAATCAAGTTGTTGTTTCTGCAGGAACAACAGATTCTTTTTCAATAAATTATTCTGATAATTCTGACAGGAGTGATTCTATAGATAATTACTTTGTTGAAAGTTTTCAACAAGAATACGCAATTGATGGTGTAGAAGATATTCAAACAGAAACACCCTATGTTATAACAATTGATGGTGTAGAAAATGAGGTTATAAAAAATAGTTCTGGTTGGTTTATCCAAACAACAGACTTTAACACCACAGGACAGGTCGCACCGCAAGAAACGACAGAAGGGGCTGATGATGTCCAAACACCAGAAACACCACCAACAAACAGCAGTTTTACTCCAGAAAACACAAGTGAGGAGGATGGTGCACCAGAGACACCAACAAACAACAGCCCTGAACCCGTCCAGAATCCAGAAGAAAACCAAGACCAAAGCCAGGGAGTCGATTCAGATAGTGACAAAGCAACACTTAGTGAAATAAAAAGTGAGAGTGATTTTATTATTAGGCAAGAATTGGCCTCTGAAAATATTTTTGTGGAAAACCAAGAAGCAAACTTGGTTAATCTTTCTGGTGATTTAAAAAGTGTTTTAACTGAAATTAGAAATTTTTGTTGTGGACTTGTAACACTCAGTACCGGAGAAATAACATACGGAACATCTTTTAATGTTACAACAATAGATTCAAGCCAAAATTCTTTTTTGATAGAAGGGGGGGTAGTTGATGAAAGAAATTATTCAAGCAGTAATTGGCGACCAATAACAGAAAATCTTTCTGAAAATTTATACCCAAACGAGTACTTAATTGGTTCTTCTAAAAAATGTTCTATTTTCAACCCCTTTTGTAATTTTTTTGGGAAAAATATAACAACAAATAAAAAGTATGAAAGCCTAGAAAAAAAGGGGGTCGATTACCGAGATCTAAAAAGCGGAGAAGTATACCGCGGTGAAATGTCCGGTGTTAATTTTGAAGCAACATATGGTGAAAACAGTTGGTTTATTCAAATAAAAAATGTTTAATTTGTTATAATTAAAAAATGGATAAAAATACAGCAAAAAAAATTTTAATACTCGTTATTGTTCTGGCCGTTGGTGTTGTTTCATATTTTTTGTTTTTTCAAAACAATGAAAATGAGCCGGGGGGCGAGGTAACAATCCCAGATCAACCCAATAGTAACTTTTTCCCTGATTCAGAACCAATATCAGATACCGAACAAGAACACCCGCAATTACAAGAAAAATTTAATATTCCAGCACTAAGACAAATTTCTGAGAATCCTGTTTCTGGCTTTATCATTTTTGATAAAGAAACCGTCTTAGAAAAAAATAGTACCTCAACAGACGAAGAGTCGGTGGTATCAGAAACGGTTTATCGTTTTGTAAATAGGTCAAACGGTAACATTTTAGAGACAACTTCTAGAAACAGTACCATTAAAAGATTAACTAACGACACAATTCCCAAAACACAAAGGGCATATTTTAGTAATTCTGGGGATCATGTTGTTTATCAATATTTAAACGAAAACGATGTGGTGGAAACCATCTTTATTAGTCTTATTACCAAAGATGCCCCAGCAACAACAAGTGATTCTTTTATTGAAATAAATAAAAACAAACTTCCAAGAAATATAGAAGATATTATTATTTCTAAAGAAAATAATGTTTTATACACAAGAGAGTCAGGAGGTTTTTTATCTGGTTTTTATTTTAATGTAGATAATTTTGTTAATCAACAAAAAATATTTGATTTAGAAAAAAAAGAATTGGTTTTTTCTTGGCTAGACAACAACAATTTTTATGCTGGAACCAAACCATCTCTTAACCAGAAAAATTATTTATTTAAATTAAGTATTAATGATAATGATTTAAAAATGGTTTCTGATTTTAATTCTGGTTTTAGTTATCTATTAAGCCCAGAAACAAATTCCATTTTGTATTCAGAAAACGAAGGTGGTTTAATTAATGTTTTCAAAAAAGATCTTTCAACAAACGAGGTTGTTGATTTAAAAATTAGCACTATTGTTGATGAAAAGTGTGTTTGGTCAAAAAAAGAGGAGGACACTGCTTATTGCGCTGTGCCGCTCTTAACAATTGGTTTTGGTTATCCAAACATTTGGTATCAGGGTCAAGTTTCTTTTGTCGATTCTCTATACAAAATTGATACAAATTCTGGTGAAAAAACTGCCCTTACTGGTCTAAGCGGTGAATTTGATATAATTAATTTACAAGTTTCTGAAAATGATGAGTATCTTTCATTTATAAATAAAAAAGATTTAACTCTTTGGAGTCTAGATATTAAAAAATAATTAATTGGGTTGTTTAACCACCTTTTTAATTGTCTTTTTTAAATAATACTCTTGGAAAATTGAAAAAACGTTGCTTGTTAATAAATAAAGAGCAACAATGGCACCAAAAGTATAAGACACAAATAATATAATTACGGGTAAAACATAAACCATTTGAGTTTGAACTTTTTTCATAATATCTTCCATTGAACCCTCTTCGGGTTTCTCTTCTTTTTGAGATGAAGATAATAAAAGTTTTGTTTGTATGTACTGTGTCAGACCAACCAAAATAGCCAGCAGAACACTTTTGGATGTTAAATCAATGCCCAAGAAAAATGTGTTGACGGATTCTGGATATGGTATAAAAGAATAAATTAAATCAGGATTAATGTTTGGTAATCCTGCCTTAATAAACATATAGTAAAAACCAAAAAGTAGGGGAAGTTGTATAAACAACATTAAAATACCAGCAAAAGGTTTTATGTCATTTTCTCTGTATAACTTCATTGTTTGTTGAGCCATTTCCTGTGGGTTATCTTTGTATTTTTTTTTGAGCTCTTTCATTGGTCCTTGAATATCTTTCATTTTAATCTGGGTTTTAATCTGGCTTTTTGAAAGGGGGAAAATAACAAAACGAAAAAGAATAGTTAATATTATAATTGCCACACCAAGATTATTAGTTAAGAAGTCAACCAAAAAAATCAGGGAGTTATAGAATGGCCGAACCACAATATTTATAAATAATGAAGTAATCATAAAATTATTTACCAATAATACACTTATTTAATAAATTATCAAAATTTTTGAAATCCTTCTCTTGGGGATTTTTTTTCAACAAAACAATAATATCCTTATTTTCAATTTTTTGTTTTTTAATTGCTTCTGTTATCCTTCTTTTTAAAAAATGTCTTTTAACAGCACTGGGGATTGTTTTTTTTGAAATAATAATAGAAAATTTTGCTGTTTTTTCTTTTTTGTTTAGGCCTTTTATTAAAAAATTTTGATCTTGAATCAAAAAATTGGGATTTTTTAGTATCTTTTCAATTTCTTTTCTTTCAATTCTTTGTTTTTTTGAAAACATTAGACACCAAGTCTTTTTCTACCCTTTTTCCTCCTTAGGTTCAAGATTTTTTTACCAGCGGATGTTTTTGATCTTGTTCTAAATCCATGAGTTTTTAATCTTTTTCTTTTTTTGGGTTGATAGGTTATTGACATATTTTTTATTAACAGTTTATTAACATGTTTTTAACATAATTTGATTTTTTAATCAAGTTTTTATTTTTTGTTTTAGGTATATAATGTTTATCACGTTTTATGTCTTCAACAACCAGCCACAAAAATATTTGGGAAGATGCTCTAGAGGATATAGAGCAACAAATTTCCAAAGCAAATTTTAATACATGGTTTAAGGACACCTTTATAAACAAAATAAATGATGGTACCGCACAGGTCGGGGTGCCAAACAGTTTTGTTAGGGATTGGTTAAATAAAAAGTTCTATAAAACTATTCTAAAAACACTTCGTAATATCTCTGAAGACATAAGGTCTTTGGAAATTGTTGTTTCCAAAAAAGAAAAAACTGATGACATCCAACCAAAAGAGGTCCAAAATGTTGGGGAACTTCCTTTGGCAAATTATTACATAAACAAAGAAGATAATCTAAACCCAAGATACACATTTAATAATTTTGTTGTTGGTCCTTTTAATGAGCTTGCTCATGCAGCCTCTCAAGCAATTATTAAACAACCAGGAATTGTTTATAACCCATTATTTGTTTATGGAAACACAGGACATGGTAAAACCCACCTAATTCAAGCTGTTGGAAATCAAATTAAAAAATGCTTTCAAGACAAAAAAATTTATTATGTAACATCAGAAAAGTTTACAATTGATTATGTAACCTCTGTTCAGAGTAATAAAATTAATTCTTTTAAAGAAAAATATAGGAAATATGATATTTTAATTATGGATGATATTCAATTTCTTTCTGGGAAGGAAAAAACCCAAGAAGAGCTTTTTCATTTGTTTAATAGTTTTTATGACAACAACAAACAAATTCTTTTTTCTTCAGACCAACACCCTAATTTTATCCCAGGCCTGGAGGAGAGGCTAAAATCGCGCTTTAATCAGGGAATGATTGTAGATATCTCTAAACCAGATCATGAATCTCGGGTTGCTATTATAAAAACAAAAATGGAAAAAAATAATGTTTATTTGAAAAAAGATCTTTATGATTTTGTAGCAACCGCTGTTGAAGGAAACATTAGAGAGCTAGAGGGTGTTGTTAATTCTTTAATTTGTCAAACTAATCTAAAAAATAGACAATTAAATCAAAACGAGATTCGTGACTTAATTAAAAACACCTCAAGACCAAAAAAAATTATTTCTGTTAATGATCTGCTTAAAATTATTTCTGATTTTTATAATATAGAACCAGAAAATATAAAAAATAAAACAAGAAGAAAAGAGGTTGTTCGACCAAGACAAATAGCGATGTATATTTTAAGAGAAGATTTTAATATTTCTTTTCCAACAATTGGTGAGAAGCTTGGTGGTAGAGATCATACAACAGTTATTCACTCTTGTGAAAAAATTAAAAAAGATTTAAAAATTGACAACACACTAACCCAACAAATAGGTCAAATCAGGTCGATGTTGGGTTAGTATGTTGTGGATTTTTTGTTAATAAGTTTTTATTTTTTTTGTTGGGATTGTTAATAAATAATAAAAAAATTTTTTTACACACTTTTTACAATAAGTTTTCCACAGTTTAAAAATAAAAAAATAATGAATATAGCTTTTGTTTATAAATACAAAAAAACTTATCAACATATCCACAGGGAATATAATAATAAATAATTTAAATAAAATGAAATTAGAAATAAATAAGAATAGATTAATAAGTGCTGTTAGTAAGGTTGAAAAAATTACAACAAAAAATACAACATTGCCAATTCTTTCTTGTATTTTATTAGAAGCAAAAAATAATAAACTAGAAGTCAAAGCAACAAACCTGGATATAAGTATTATTATTCAAAATGAGGCAAAAATAAAAGAAGATGGGTCTGCGCTTGTTCCTTCGCAAATTTTCTTAAATTATCTAAACAACTTACCAGAATCAAATACAACAATAAACTTAAGTAAAAAAGAACAAAACTTAAACATAACAACAAAAACAAATGAAACAACAATAAAAACCCAACCCAAAGATGATTATCCAGAAATAAAACAAAAAACAAAAACAGATAAAACAGAAATAAAATCAAAAGACCTTGTTGATGGGTTAAAAAGCGTTTATTATAGTGCGTCAAACTCAAATATTAAACCAGAACTATCAAGTGTTTATATCTATCAAGAAGAAAACAATTTTGTTTTTGTAGCAACAGATTCTTTTCGTTTGGCTGAAAAAAAAATAAGAAATAAAATTAAAAACAACTTCAAAGAAACACTTATTCCTTTCAAAAATGTTGTTGAAATAATAAAAGTTTTTGATCAAACAGAGGAAGTTTTAGATGTTTTTTTTGATGAAGATCAAATAATAATAAAATCAAATGAAACATTTCTTTCATCAAGAATTGTTGACGGAACCTTTCCTGATTACAAACAAATTATCCCAACAACATCAAAAACCCAAGTTGTTGTTTTAAAAGAGGATTTAATTCAAAACCTAAGGGTGGCAAATATTTTTTCAGGAAAATTTAATCAGGTAATTTTCTCTATTTTTCCCAAAGACAATATTTTTGAAATAGAATCAACAGCACAAGATATTGGAGAAACAAAAAACATTGTTAAATCAAAAACAAAAGGAGAAAATATAAAAATAAAATTTAATAATAAGTATATAAATGATTGTTTTCAATCAATAAATTCAGAAACCCTAACACTAGATTTTGATGGCACAGACAAGCCAATGAGAATAAGTGGACACGAAGGAGACTTCCTTTATCTTGTTATGCCAATGAACAAATAAAATGGAACAAATAAATCTATATCTAAAAAAGTTTAAGAATTTTAAACCAAAAAACGAAGACTTAAAAAATACAATTATAAAAATAATAAAAAAAATAACAAAAATAGAAGTTAAAAAAGATGAAATAATTATTTTAAAAAGCGGAGAAGTAAAAATAAAAAAAACTGGTCCAGAAAAAACAGAAATATATTTAAACAAAAAGATAATAGAAAAAGAAATTGAAATAGAAAAAAAATTATTTAATTAATAAATCAAACTTCTTAGTAAATTTATTTCCAACAGTATCAAAAACCTCAACAAACAAATCATTTTTATTTTTTATATCTTTTATATCTTTTGGAACAAACAAAAAAGATCTCCCAATAATATCAATATCACCAATTTTTTTATTATTTATATAAACAGAACCACTACTAATTTGTCTTCCATCACTTATTTCTACAACAACAACCATGTTTTCATCTTTTTTATATTTAACACCTTTTTCTAAAGATATAATTTCTAACCCAACCTCTTTTTCTTTTTCAATATTTGTTATTTCAAAATCATCAGAAATATTTTGTTTTTTTAGCCAGTTTTGAACCGGTGCCTCCCACAACAAATACTGAGGATCGTTTCTTGGGTTTTTTGGTTGTGGCCCAAGCGGGTTATTTTTATCAACCCAGTGGAGTATTGAATGGATACCATCTGTTTTTCCAGAAACAACAACCCTGTTATTGCCATCGTCATCCTCAACAACCGATGTTTTTTCTCCTTTCCAAAAACCAGCAATAATTGGTTTAACTCCCAAATCTTTTTCTTCTGGTTTTTCAAAAAACTCCTTATCTCTTTTTTCTAGTGCAAAATTTAAAAACTCTTTCCACATCGGAGCAACAATAAAACCAGCAACCCTTTTTTCCATTGGACTACTGTCGTTGTTGCCAGCCCAGGCAACTGTTGTTAGGTTTGGCGTGTACCCAACAATCCACGCATCTTTGTAGTCGTTTGTTGTACCAGTCTTAACACCAACGTCTTGGTTGGGGAAATAAAGGGCTGAATTTGTCCCAAAAGCGGGCGCTCTTGCTATGTTGTCTGTTAAAACACTGTTTATATCTCTAACAACAGAATTATCCAAAACACGCTCGTTTTGTGTTTGTGAATTTTTTATATCAAACAAAATATTTCCTTCTGCATCCTCAATTTTTATTATTGGAACCCTCTCTTTTTTTATTCCGCCACTTGCAAAAACAGAATATGCTGTTGCCACATCAATTGGCCGAACCTCTCCACCACCCAAAACCAAGGTTAAGCCGTATTGGCTTTTTTTTGTAAGGGTTTCTAGACCCATTTTTTTTGCTAAATTTAAAGAATCCTCTATTCCCGATAAATAAAGAGTTTTAACCGCCGGAACGTTTACTGATTGAGCAAGCGCACTTCTTAAGGTTATTGGCCCACGAAAAATATTGTCATAGTTTTGGGGATGATAACAAAAATCCTCATTTAAATCACAATTGACCGAAAATTCTGTTTCAAGATCAAAAACAACTGTTTCTGGTCTGTAACCCTTACTAAACGCTTGGGCATAAACAATTGGTTTAAAAACAGACCCCGGCTGTCTCTCTGATGTTGAAATATTAAAATTACCATCAATTTTTTCATCAAAATAATCTCTTGATCCAACCATAACTAAGATTTCTCCATTTTTAGGATCAATAGAAATAATAGAAGCGTTTTCTGCATTAAATTTTTCTTCATTTTCTAGTGCGTATTTTAAAACAGTTTCCTCTGCTTTTTGTTGGAGTTCCCAATCAAGAGAGGTTATAACTTTTAATCCGCCCTCTTCAACAATATCTCTTCCATATTCTTTTTCTAAAATTTCTCTAACATACATAACAAAGTGCGGGGCTCTGATACTAAATTCTTGTGGCTTGATGAATAAAACATCCTCCTTTTTAGCATTTTCAGCATCTTCTTGTTTTATAAAGCCGGCTATAACCATTTGGTCTAAAACATGGTCTTTTCTTTTGTTTAATGATTCAAGGTTATTTCCATATGGTGAATAATAGGTTGGCGCCTGGGGAAGGGCGGCCAAGTATGCCGACTCTGGCAAACTTAAGTCTTTTGCTTCTTTGCCAAAAAAACGCAGAGCCGCCTCTTGGATTCCGTAAACTGTTCCACCATATGGAACCTCATTCAAATAAACCTCTAAAATCTCGTCCTTTGTTAATTTTTTTTCTAGTCTTGGTGCCAAAACCCACTCTTTTAGTTTTCTTGAAACCTTCTTGTCTGTTGTTAGAAGGGCATTTTTGATAACTTGTTGAGTTATTGTCGATCCACCCTGACCCCCAAGAAGGTTTCCAGAGGTTGTGTTGTTAATAATGGCCCTTATAATGGCCATTATTTCAACACCACCATGTTCATAAAAATTTTTATCCTCAACCGCAATTGTTGCCTGTTTTACATAATCAGATATTTGATCCAGAGAAACAACAGTTCTTTTTATTTCATTATGAACATCAAATAAAATAACTTCTCCCGTTCTATCATAAATTTTAGTTGATTGAGCAACCTTTCTTTCTTCAAAATTATCTAGATTTGGTAAATTAAATGTTGTTGTCCAAATTGCAAAAATTCCAAAAACAATGAAAAAAAGTAAAAACCCCCAAAAAAATATTTTTTTTATTTTTTTACATAATTTTTTTTGTTTTTTGCTTTTCATTGTTTTTTTGTAATTATACTATTTTTTGATTTTTTGTCTGTTTTGAGTTAATTTTTATTGGTGTTAAAATTTATCATATGTTTGGAAAAAAGAAAATAAATACTGATACAGAGAAAATAGATGAAATATTAGAAAGAAGTATTTCAAAAATTTATCCATCAAAAGAATTTTTAAAAAAAGAACTATTATCAGGTAGAAGGTTGAAAATATATACTGGTGCTGATGCAACAGGGTCTCAGCTTCATCTTGGTCATTCAACAAATTTTATTCTATTAGAAAAACTAAGACAGCTTGGACATGAGGTAATTATTTTGTTTGGTGATTTTACGGCCATGATTGGTGATCCTTCGGACAAGGGTGCGGCTCGCCAAATGCTTAATAAAAAAGAAGTTGAAGAAAATTTAAAAAATTGGAAAAAACAAATATCAAAAATATTAAACTTTAATGATTTTGGTAATCCACCAAAAATTATTAAAAATAGCGAATGGTTAGCAAAACTAAGCTTTGAAGAAATTATAAAATTGTCTGCAAACTTTACTGTGGGGCAAATGATTGAAAGAGATATGTTTCAAAAAAGAATTAAAGAAGATAAACCAATTTATCTTCATGAGTTTTTCTACCCACTAATGCAGGGGTATGATAGCGTTGTTTTGAATGTTGATGTTGAGCTTGGTGGTAATGACCAAACATTTAATATGTTGGCCGGCAGAACTCTTTTGAAAAAAATTAAAAATAAGGAAAAGTCTGTTATTGCAACAACCCTCTTGGAAGACCCAAATACTGGTAAAAAACTAATGAGCAAAAGTGAAGGAAATTATGTTGCTTTAAATGATTCACCAGAAGAGATGTTTGGAAAAATTCTTGCTTTACCAGATGAGGTTATTATTTCGTTGTTTATTGATACAACCCTTGTTTCTGATGATGAAATAGAAGAAGTTAAAAGAAAAATAGAATCTGGAGAATTAAACCCCAAAGATGCCAAAATTAAATTAGCGAAAGAAATTATTAAAATTTATTACTCAGAAAAAGATGCAGAAAAAGCAGAACAAAATTTTCAAAAAACTTTCAAAGAGGGCGGTATTCCTGAGGATGTTTTAGAGATTGTTGTTAAGTCAGGAGAAAGACTAGATGACATTTTAATTAATCAAAAAATTATTTCATCAAAAAATGAATGGAGAAGGCTTATCGATCAAAAAGGAATTACTGAGGTTGAAGAAAACAAAAAGATAGATAATTTAAATTACTGCATTTCAGAAACAAAAACATTTAGAATTGGTAAAAAAAGATTTATAAAAATTACAATTTAATTTTTTATTAAAAGTCGTCAATGTCATCGAAAGAATCTTCGATTACACCATCATCGTCTTCTTCATCAAAACCGATAACTCCTTGATTGGTTTCTTCTAATAAATCTTCTTCTATAAAATTTTCAAATCCTTCCATAAAAATTAAAATTAACTAATACTTTTTATCAAAAAATTTTTTATTCGCCAATAGTTTTTTTGTCAAAGCTGTGGATAATCTTAAGTTAAGAAGATATAAAAATCTGACCCAAAAAATCTTGAATAAAAGGAACTATCCGCAAAACATTCTAAGCGGGGATCTTTTTTGTTGCTAGATGACAAATACCTGCAGCGATAGCATCAAACTCATCGTCAAATTTAATTTCCTTTTCTATCTTTATAAGGAGGGGGATCATTTTGATAACAGAGGTTTTGTCGCCTCCACCATCACCAGTCACAGAATTTTTAATCTGTTGTGGAGAATATTCAAAAATATCTAAATCATTATTTCTGGCTTCTGCAATAATGACGCCCCGCGCCTCAGCGACCATTAGTGCCGTTTTAACATTTTGATTAAAAAAAAGTGTTTCAATCGATAAATCATTTGGAGAATATTTTTCGATAACCTCCCTTATTCTTTTTTGAATTTTTGCTAAACGATCACAATGTTCTTCTTTGGCCGAAGTTTTAAAACACTCAGAAAAAATTAAAACCTCTTTTTTGTCGGGGGTTTTTTCTAAAATAGCAATTCCAAGTCTTTCATATCCCGGGTCTATGGCAAGAACTTTCATAAATTATTCAGCATTGGTGTAGACACCCTGAACATCTTCTAGTTCTTCTAGGACATCAATTAATTTCCCAAGTTTTTCTCCATCTGCTTCTGAAATTGGGGTGGTCGAATTTGCTTTCCATTCGCCCCCGTCTTTTTTAAAAGCCCAAGAAGCTGCTCCTTGTGCAGCTAATTCATAACCTAATTTTGAAAGGGTGTGTCTAATTTCTGCAGCGGTACGATTTTTATTATCCGTTAGTCCATCAATAATTACTGCGATTCCTCCAGGCCCATAGGTTTCATAAACAACCGATTCCATGGCGACAGTACCAGACTCCGTTCCTTTTTTAACAGCTCTGTCAATTGTGTCTTTGGGCATGTTTTCCTTTTTGGCTAGATCAATAGCAGCAGACAAAGATGGTGAACTGATATCTCCATTTACCTTTTTTGATTCAGAAATTATTAATTTTGAAACCTTAGAAAAAACTTTGCTTTTTCTAGCATCCTCAGCTCCTTTTTTGTGTTTAATTTTTGACCATTTATTATGTCCTGACATTTTGAATATTTTAATTTATTAAAAGATTTTAACTAATTAATTTGTTTTGTAAATTGGTTGGTATTTTTTTACCAAGGTGTTTGTATCCAGTTTCTGTAACAACACGACCTCGTGGCGTTCTTTCGATTAAGCCCAGCTGGATTAAATATGGCTCATTAAATTCTTCAACTGTTGCTGGTTCTTCTGAAATTGACATTGCCAAGGTGTGAAGACCAACTGGTCCACCACCAAATTTTTCAATAATTGTTTCTAAAACTAATAAATCAGATTTTGTTAATCCAATCTCATCTATTTCTAACATTTCTAGTGTTTTAATAACATTGTCCTTGCTTAAATCAACCTCATGAACCTGACAATAATCACGACATCTTTTCAAAAGATAGTTGGCAGTTCTCGGGGTTTTTCGACTTCTTTTGGAGATTTCTTTTATGGCCTCTTCTTCTGTTTTAATTCCCAAAATTTTTGATGAACGAGAAATAATTTGGGAAATCTCATCATTAGTATAAAATTCTAATCTATGAATTCCGCCAGAAAAACGCGACCTTAGGGGTGAAGAAAGCATCGAAATTCTTGTTGTAGCGGCGATTAGGGTAAAAGAGGGAAGATCTAGCTGAATTGTTCTGGCAGATGGTCCCTTACCAATGATAATATCTAAAACACCAGACTCCATTGCTGGGTATAAAACCTCCTCAATTGATTTGTTTAGTCGGTGGATTTCGTCAATAAACAAAATATCACCAGGATTTAAGTTTGTTAAAACAGAAGCAAGATCACCAACTTTTTCGATTGCTGGTCCTGATGTTATTTTAATTTGAGAGTTTGTGTGTTGGGCAATTAAGTAGGCAAGGGTTGTTTTTCCCAATCCTGGGGGTCCATAAAACAGAATGTGTTCAGGTGAATGCTCTCTTTGTTTGGCTGCTTCAAGCAAAATGTGGAGATTTTTTTTGATAGATTCTTGACCAACATATTCATCCCAAGTCAAGGGACGAAGCTCTTGATCTAGAAAAGAATCTGGTCTATAATCTTTTTCCTTGTTATTTGGTGGTTTATTACTTGACATATAATTAATTTATGTTAGTATTGTTTTAGTTTAAAAGGCTGAATATTACATTTAAATATATTTTTTCGAAACTATAAATCTCTAAGCAAAGAAGGTTTTCCTATATGGTATTTTATCAAGGACTCTTTTGGTTTAATAGTGTTAACTATTTTTCTGATGTCATCCTCAGATATCTACCTACCTTTGGGTCTCAGTATCTAAAGGTTTTGCTTAGAGATTTATTGTTTCGAAAATACAAACTTCTTTCTTCATATTATTAATATTTTTTTTAAAAACAACTAGTCAAAAAACAAAAAGTGTTTCCTACTATTATTCTTCAGAGTTTTTATATCTTTCTTTTTCAATATCTAAATCAATAACACGAATAACCTCTTCTATTGTGGTAATTCCTTTTATTACTTTTGTAATGCCGTCTTGAGCCATAGACATAATGCCTTGTTTTTCTGAGGCCTTATTAATTTCCCTTTCACTTGGGTTATTTTGAACTGTTTTTTCAACCTCTGAATCTGATTGAATTGCTTCAAAAACACCAATTCTGCCACGATATCCTGTACCATGGCACTCTGTACAACCTCTTGATTTATAAATGTGCCCATCGAACTCGGGCTTGTTAGGATCTTTAATGTTTGAATAAATATTTTTAATTATTTCTAATTCTTTTCCTTCGGCTAAAACTTTCTCTCTACAATGCGGACAAACTTTTCTAACCAGCCTTTGGGCAACAGCAATAGAAACAGCAGAAGTAATAATTTTAGGATTAATACCTAGATCAATTAATCTGGTAAAAGCACCAGCTGCGTTGTTGGTGTGAAGAGTGGAAAAAACAAGGTGACCAGTTAGTGCAGCATGAATAGCGGTCTCGGCTGTTTCTTGGTCTCGAATTTCTCCAACCATAATAATATCGGGGTCTTGTCTCAAAGAGCTACGAAGGCCCGAGGCAAAATCATAACCTTTCTTTTTGTCGACTTGGGTTTGAACAATTCCTTCTAGGTGATATTCAATTGGATCTTCAATGGTAATAATTTTAATATTTGGATTTTTTCTTTTATTTAAAAAAGCATAGAGTGCTGTTGTTTTACCAGAACCAGTTGGACCAGTGTTTAAAATCATTCCATTTGGTTTAGAAATTTCTTCCAGCAAAATTTCTAAAAGTTTTTCTGGAACACCAAGATCAGTTATTGGTACAGACAGAGAGCTTGGGTCCAAAAGACGCATAACAATAGATTCTCCATTATTGCCTGGTAAAATAGAAGTTCTAATTTCAATTTCTTTTTTCCCAATAACAATACTAAAGCGTCCGTCTTGGGCGGCATTCTGAATGTTTAATTTAAGTCTTGATAAAAGCTTGATTCTTGAAAGAAGAAGTCGATAGGTGTCTTTATCAAAACTAGTAACATCTGACAAAACACCGTCTAATCTAAATCGTAATCCAACACTCTCATCTTCTGGCTCAACATGGATATCTGATGCTTTAGCGGAAATGCCGGCGGCTAAAATAATTTCAACAATTTTAGAAATCCTAAAACTTTTATTCATTTGCATTACATCAGCAATTGCCTTTTTTGCTTCTTCTATGGAACGAAATTTTTCAATCAAGTTTTCAATTTCTTTATTGGCTATACTTAATGTTCCTGACTCTGTTTTGGTTGAAGAGGATAGATCTTTGTATCTTTCCCATGCTCGCTCTAGACCCCTTTTAGAGGTAATAAAAACTTCAATAGAATAATTTCTTTCTTTTAGTCTTTGAATTTGGGCCCGTGTTTCTTGCTTGTCTGGAGTCAAAATAGCGAGAGCAATTTTTTTATTTAAAATGTTAAAAGCAGCTACTGATGCGGCCCGTGATTCTTCTTCTGGGATTAAACGCAAAGCATCTGTACTAATCGGAGATGTAGATAAATCTATATAGGGGAGATCGTTTTGATTAGCAATTATTTTTGCTAAATCTTCGTCTTCTCGGTCCCTAAATTTTTGAAGTCTTTGATTTTGTTTTTCTTCGTCAAACTGAATTGGCATTTGTGATAATTATAACAAATTTTTTTGATAAGTCTTTGCTGGCGATGTTTGTGTATTGGATTAATTTATTAAATCCATCATGTTTGTACACCAAGATAATTTACAATCAAAAGTGATTACATTTCACCGGGGAATTTACAACCTGGCCGACTTGACAAAATTATATTTTATGTTAGTTTTTAGTTAGATTTTTGTGACAATTCCGTCGCAAATAAAGAAAGAAAAGTACTATGAAAATGAAAAAAATAATTGTAATTCTGTCCGCTCTTGTAGTGGCTACGGTTTCTCTTTTGGCTCTTGTTTTGACACCTGAGGAAATCGAAATGAGAGGACTTCGGGTTCTCGAGGCCGACGGTGGCAAGTCACAACGCGCTCAACG
>CAZRAX010000002.1:41644-42126 GCA_964598245.1 uncultured Candidatus Saccharibacteria bacterium
TCGATGTTGGTGGTGGTATTTCTGAAACCACCAAAATTCAACGCGGGACAAAGTTTTTGGCAATGGAGGGTCACGGCCGACCTCTTTATGTCAAGGACAGGGGTGAAAACGACTGGACTCCAGTTGAAAGGGTCGTACATTACGGTCCCGCCAACTGCGCACCGGCCACTCACACCCAAAAGGCTCCGGAACCGGCGGCTGTAAAGATTCCGGAACCGGCGGTTGTAAAGGCTCCGGAACCGGTGGTTGTAAAGGCTCCGGAACCGGCGGCTGTAAAGATTCCGGAACCGATTTCTTCAGACTCATATGAGTTTGAAGAAAAAAATCGGGGTTGCCCTGATCTGGAAATCGAGACCGAGTGTGTCGATAAAGGATCCTTCATCGCCTATGAAAGTAGGCCAGATGTTCGGATAATCAACTCACGTTCCGGCCTGCCCATTGTGGTGATCGGGGGTGGAGATCCTCCGATTACTGTAAACGGT
>CAZRAX010000002.1:42136-45463 GCA_964598245.1 uncultured Candidatus Saccharibacteria bacterium
CCGCCTCAAGCGTGTTCCGGGTGGGTTTGCCTTGACAGACTCCAGCTCTAGCAACGGGACCTTCGTCAACGGTCAGAAGGTCACCCAAAGGGTTCGTCCCATGGAGATGGCCAAAACCACCAATAAATAGGGATACCCCAGTTTGAGTATCTTCTGATTGTTATCTTCATCAACCCCACACTTTGTGTGTAGGGGTTGATTTTTTTTTTACATTATGATATAATAATTAATAGATAAAAAACCGTCCAAATAAACCCCGTTATTTGGATTAAACAATTAGTCCGAAAGGCGGGCTAGGGGATTCAGTTATGAAAACGAAACAGATCATTACAATAACTCTCGTTGTGATCGCCCTCTTCGCCGTTGCGGTCTTCCGCTTCGGCATGATGGCTGGGGGAGACGACGGAGGAGAGGAGGCTTCGGTCTCCTCCGCCGAACCAGCGGCCAAGCCGGCCCCCGAACCGTCCAAGCTGGCGTTCGTTGTCAACAGCGACGAACCGAGCGAGGTCCATTCGACTCCGCCCGAAGTCCTCCGCATTGACGAATTTTTCGTCAATGGTCGGTTGATCGGAATTCCGGTCATCGACTACGAAGGTCGGCCGGTGCCATGGAATCGGCAGTATCCGCCTCAAGCGGACCTGCGGTTCCCGGATGGGTCGCCCTGGACCAACGCCCAATGGGAATTGGTCCAAATCGCCACCCCGTCATTGGTGGATGGCGAGAGGCCGACCCCAGTTCAGGGGGTTCCCCTGATTTTCCGGCGATTGCCGGACGGCACAAAAAGTTACGAGACGCACGTGTGCGTTCTCGTTAACCCAAGGCCGTCCTCATAGATCGGCTTCGGTCCTTTCAATTCAAGCCCCCGCGCACTGCGCGTCGGGGGCTTTTTTCTTTGGTCTTTTTTTATGTGCTAAAATAGATTTATGGAATTTATTATTAAGTCCCAGGATGAATTAAAGAATGTCGCACAAGAGCTTTTTAAATCTGTTTTATTAAAAATGGCATTAGAAGAAAGAACCGGTAAAAAATACAATGCTACGGTCATTGGTTTGTGTGGCGACCTTGGTTCGGGTAAAACTACTTTTACCAAATACTTTGCTAAACAATTTGGAATTCTTGCCAAAGATATTATCAGCCCAACTTTTATTATTCAGAAAAAATTTAGAATTATAAAAAAAGAAAGGATTGAAAAAAATAAACAACCACTTCCTTTTAAAAACTTTTATCATCTTGATGTTTATCGAATTGAAAATTCAAATGAAATTTTAAAATTAAAATGGCAAGAAACTTTAGATAATTCAGAAAATATTATTTTAGTAGAATGGGCAAATAAAATTGAAGATATTTTACCAGTTGATACTATCAAAATGTATTTTGAATCTATTGATGAAAATACTCGCAAAATAAAAATTGAAATAAAATAATATGACCCCCAAAAAACCAAAAATTGTTTTACTTGATTCTCACGCAATTTTACACCGCGCCTATCATGCACTACCCGATTTTTCATCCAGTAAAGGAGAACCAACTGGTGCAATCTACGGACTTTCAATGATGATTATCTCAATCATTAGAGAATTCAAGCCTGATTACATTTTTGCTGCTTTCGATCTTCCCAAACCAACTTATCGACATGAAGCATACACTGACTACAAAGCTGGTCGCAGAAAAGCTGATGATGAATTGGTTTCTCAAATTAAAAGAGCCTATGATTTTTATAAAGCTTTCAATATTCCAATTTATGAAAAAGAAGGTTATGAGGCCGATGACATTTTAGGGACTTTGGCGAAAAAATTAAAAAAAGATTTTGATGTTGTTATTGCATCTGGTGATATGGATACTTTGCAATTGGTTGATGATGATAAGGTTAAAGTCTTTACTCTTAAAAAAGGAATTAAAGACACTATTTTATATAATGAAAAAGCTGTAAAAGAGCGATTTGGTTTTGGGCCAGAACACTTGGCTGACTACAAGGGTCTTCGTGGTGATGCCTCTGATAATATTTTGGGGGTTGCGGGAATCGGAGAAAAAACAGCAACAACTTTAATTACTAAATTTGGTTCAATAGAGAAAATCTATCAAGAACTTGAAAAAGGGGATGAAAAATTTAATAAAGCAGGAATTAAACCAAGAATTCAAAATCTTTTGAAAGAAAATCAAGAAGAAGCTTTGTTTAGTAAAATGTTAGCCACAATTCAATGTGATGTTCCTGTCGAGATAAAGATTCCAGAAAAAAATTGGTTAGAAACAGTTTCTCTTGAGAAAATCCAGAAACTTTTTATGGATCTAGAATTTCGGTCCCTTTCTGGTCGATTAAAAGAAATTTTTCCCAAAGAAGATGTCGATCAGTCAGAACTTGATCATTTTATTGATGGGGGTTCAAAAGTAAAAGTAACAAAACTAGATAAACAAAAATTAAATGAAGCTCAAATTGCTTTGTGGTTAATTGACTCTTCTCTTACCAATCCAGATCTTGAAGATATTTTAAATTATACAAATGAAAATAATTTAGACTCTGCTTATCAAAAATTATTAAAAGAAATAAAAGACAACGATTTAGAATTTGTTTTTGAAAAAATTGAAAAACCGCTAACTTCAATAATTGAAAAAATGGAGAAAAATGGAGTTAAAATAGATAAAGATTTCTTAAAAAAACTTTCAAAAGAATATCATACAGAGCTTTCAAAATTAGAAAAAAATATTTATAAAATGTCTGGAACAGAATTTAATATTAATTCACCACAACAATTGGCTGAAGTTTTGTTTGAAAAAATGGGTTTGCGATATAAGGGGATGAGAAAAACTTCTACTGGAAAATTTTCAACAAAAGAAGAAGTTTTACAAAAACTTAAATTAGAAAATCCAATTGTTGAAAAAATTTTAGAATATCGCGAATTACAAAAACTTCTTTCTACTTATATTGATAATATTCCCAAACTTGTCTCTGAAAAAGACGGGCGATTGCATGCAAATTTTGTTCAAACAGGAACAACGACTGGACGAATGGCTTCTAATAATCCTAATTTACAAAATATCCCAATCGGTTCTGATAGGGGTAAAAAAATTCGCCAAGCATTTATCCCAGAAAAAGGAAAAGTTTTAATGGCTTTTGATTATTCCCAGGTTGAATTAAGGGTTGCAGCTATTTTATCTGATGATCAAAAATTAATTGAAGTTTTTAAAAACAATGGAGATATTCATAATGCAGTTGCTTCTGAGGTTTTTGAAGTTGCTTCTGATAAGGTTGATAAAGAAATGCGTAGACAAGCCAAGGTTATTAATTTTGGAATTCTGTATGGAATGGGGATTAATGCCTTGAAAGAAAAC
>CAZRAX010000003.1:0-33731 GCA_964598245.1 uncultured Candidatus Saccharibacteria bacterium
TATCAAACTGAACCAGAACAAGTTCCATTGATTGAGGATTTCAAGAGGAGAATTAAATAATTTTATGATAAAATAAATACGTATGGCTCTTAGTGAAAATATTTGGTTAGATATTAAAAAAAGTGATCAATATCGTGCGGTTAACGATTTGATTTTAGAAAGTCAACCGAACAGTAATTATTATACTTTGTTGATATTATCTTCGATTATTATTGCTTCGGGGTTACTTTTAACAAATTCAGCAATTTTGATTGGTGGAATGCTTGTAACCCCACTTTTAACACCAATTTTGTTGGTTTCTTTAGGAGTTACTCTAGGTAGGCCCTTTTTGATTCATAAAACATCTTTAATAATTCTAAAATCTGTGGTGGTTATTTTTGCAGTGTCTTTTATGTTTGGGCTTATCTTTGTTGAGCCAAATGATAAAGAATTTTTTAGTGCTGTTTTATTAAATAATCAAGCCAGTTCAGCATTTCTTTATTTTTTGGTTGCTTTTGTTTCTGGCATAGCTGCAACTTTTGCTTGGGTTCGTAAAAAAGTAACAAATATGTTACCTGGAATTTCAATTGCTGTTTCTTTGGTACCACCAGTTTCAATGATGGCTATTTTGTTAGCTCAAAATAATATAGAAGTTTCAAAATTCTTTTTAATGGTCTTTTTGTTTAATATGGTTGGTCTTGTGATGGGAAGTATGATTGTTTTTTCAATGTTGAAATTTTACAGAGTGGGTGATCATATCGATGCCAATATAAATAATCTAAAAAAAGAAGAAGCTGAAAAAAAACAATTTAAAGAAAAAGAAAAATATGAAAACACTGAAAAAATTAAGTAAAAAGAAAATTACTTACATTGTTATTATCCTAATTGTATTTTTAGGAATTTTTTTCTTTTATAACGAAACTCACAAACAAGATATTAAAAGTGAAGTGGTGAAATCTGAATCAGGTCAATGGACTACTTATTTTAACTATGAATACGGTTTTTCAATTGATTTTCCAGAGGGGTGGGAAATTAACGAAGATTATAAAAATGTTAGTCCGACCATTAATATTTTTATGCCAAATAAAAAAGTAATTCCACCATTTGATCATTTTGCTGACATTAATAATGTTTCTATTTATCCAAAAGGATTACCAACAGAAGCAGTTATTGGCCAATCAAAAACAACAGATATAGATCTTGATTATAAATTTGATAAATCAATCGATTATATTTTAGAAGACGGAAGTGCTTGGGCAACTTATATTAATTTTGAAAAAGTTTCTGATCCTTGGAAACCGTGGGGTTTTCTTTGGGCCAAAACAGTTGTTAATGATATTGAATATAAATGTTTGCGTTCGGGTAAAGAAATTGAATTAGATAATTGTAATCCTTTTGAGGATGACGAATTTGTTAGAATGGGGGTTGTTGATTCGGACATTAGAGAAATTCAAGAAAAAATAATAAGATCTTTTAAATTTATTTAATTATGCAAAGAGAGTGGTATCGAGAAGATATAAAAAAAATTTTTGAACACTTTAAAACCTCTGAAAGAGGTTTAACTTCTGAGAGTGTTGAAAAAAACTTAAAAAAATTTGGTGCAAATGTTCTTTCTGAAGAAAAAAAGAGAACAATTTGGAATATGCTGTATTCTCAAATTCATAATCCGTTTATTTACACTTTAATAGTCGCTAACATAATTATCTTCTTATTGGGTCATTATATAGATGGATTTGTCATTCTATTTATTATTCTATTGAATACTATAATTGGTACTGTTCAAGAAGGAAAAGCACAAAATACTCTAGCTGCTTTAAAAAAGATAGTTAAAACATATGCAAATGTTATTCGTAATGGTGAAGAAATCCGAATTGAGGATTATGAAATAGTCGCTGGGGATATTCTTATTTTAAGAGACGGTGATCCTATTGCTGCTGATTGTCGAATAATAGAAAATAATAATTTAAAAGTTAACGAAGCTTCATTAACTGGGGAATCAGAGGTTATTTTAAAAACTTCTAATAGATTATCTAATGTTTCTATTAAAACTGCTGATCAAAAAAACATGGTTTTTAAGGGAACTTATGTTACATCTGGTCAAGCAAAAGCTGTTGTGGTGAGGACTGGGCTGAATACTGTTATCGGTCAAATTTCTAAAAAGTTAGTTGATTTAAAAATGGATGTACCGCTCAAGAAAAATATTTTCAACTTATCAAAATTAATAGTAATTGTAATAGGATTAGTTTCAGTAACTTTATTTTTTTATGGTCTTCATATTGGTTATGCGTTAGAAGAAATATTTTTAATAGTTGTTGCAATTGCAGTTTCTGCAATTCCTGAGGGCTTACCTGTCGTCGTTACACTTGTTTTGACAACTGGTGTGTGGAGGATGAGTAAAAGAAAAGTCTTGGTTAAAAGGTTACAAGCTGTTGAAGCTTTGGGGCAAGCAAATATTATTGCTGTTGATAAAACCGGAACAATTACAAAAAACCAAATGATGATTAATCAAATCTACACTTTTGATCGTACAATATCAATAACAGGTGAAGGATATACACCAAAAGGATTTGCTAAAATAGGAAATAAAAAAATTGATATAAAAAAAGATAAAAATTTAGATGTTTTGGTTAAAGCTCTTGTTTTTACTGCCACTGCTGATGTTGATTATTCTGATGAAAATAATGATTGGCTTTTGAAATATGGTGATCCTACAGAAGCATCAATGATTGTTTTGGGTAAAAAATTTGGTTATGAAAAAGATGAAATTGAACAAGAACACAAAAAGATTGTAGAATTTCCTTTTGAGCTTGAAACTAAACATCACTCTACTATAAATAAATTCAAAAATAAAAATATATTATCTGTGGTGGGTAGCCCGGAAGTCATTTTAAGAAAGATTGATAAAGTTTATACAAATGGTATTTCAAAAAAAGCATCAAAAAAAGATTTAGATAAAATTCATCAAAAATTAGATTCTTTTTCTAAGGAAGGATATAGAGTTTTAGCTGTTGGAATAAATTCAAATCCAAGTTTGGAATTAGACCCCCACAATCTCCCTAATTTAACTTTTGTTGGATTTATCGCTATTTTAGATTCTATCAGAAACGAAGTTTATGATGCTGTTAATTCTGTAAAAAAGGCAGGAATGAGAGTTGTAATGATAACAGGAGACCACGTGGGAACAGCAAAAGCCATAGGTCAAAAGGTTGGTATTTATAATGATGGCGATAGTGTAATAACTGGTAAAGATTTATCAGTTTTAAGTGATGAAGAACTTATAAAAAAATTAGATAATGCTACTATTTTTGCCAGAGTTACTCCAAAAGACAAGTTAAGAATCATTGAATTATATAAAAAGAAGGGTGACACGATTGCAATGACGGGTGACGGGATTAATGATGCACTTTCTTTAGTTTCTGCAGATTTAGGTATTGCCATGGGTAAAATTGGAACAGAAGTAGCAAAAGAGGCTTCAGACTTGATACTGCTTGATGATAATTTTGGAAATATTGTCGAGGCGGCAGAAGAAGGTAGAAATATTTATTGGAATATTAGAAAGTCCATACTTTTCCTGCTTTCTACAAATATAGGAGTTCTTCTTGTTATAAGTCTCTCTATGTTTGCTGGCCTGCCTTTGCCCTTAACAGCTGCTCAAATTATATGGTTAAATCTTGTCACGGATACTTTTCTTGTGATTGCCCTTTCTTTTGACCCTAAAGAAAAAGATTTGTTAAAAGAAAAATTTAAAAAACCTAGTAAATATCTTGTTGATTGGTTTATGGGCATTAGAATATTTTTACTAGGAAGTATTATGACGATCACTACATTGATTGTTTTTGTTCATTATTTGAAAGATGATTTAATAAAAGCAACTACAATTTCTCTTGTTTTATTAGCTATATTACAATGGTTTAATATATTTAATGTTAGATCTAGAAAAGGTACGGTTTTTTCAAAAGATCTATTTAATAATAAATATCTAATAGGTTCTTTGATTTTAGTTTTTGTTCTGCAACTATTGGCAGTTTATCATCCTCTATTTCAAAATGTTCTTAAAACTACTTCTATATCATTATTAGAATGGTTTTATATGTTTGCCATAGGATTTTCTATTATTGTAGTGGAAGAAATTAGAAAATATATTTTTAGATCATTTTCGGTTTTTTGATAACCTGGATAACTTTACCGTTAATCATAAAACTGTCGTCCTCGTGGATATAAATTGGGGGGATATCTTTTGTTGATTCTGAAGCCAAAACTATTTGATTATTTTTTTCATCCCAAACATATTTTTTTATATTGGCCATGTCATCAATGATAGACAAAACAATGTCACCACTTGATGGGGAAGTATCACCACTATCAATTATTAAATAGTCACCATCTTCAATTGTATTTCCGTTGATAATTGATTTATTCATAGAAAAGCCTTGAGCCCGAATCGCAAAAATATTCTTACATTTTTTCAAAAGGCTTTTTGAAATTTTAATATACCCCTCGATATTTTCATTGGCAAAAATTGTTGCGGGGCCACAATTTGCTGTACCAATTATTGGAACACTGATTATGCCCAAATTAGTATGGTAGTTTTTTTTGCTAATTATTTTATTTTTTTTATCTATGGTAATAAAACCCTTTTTTTCTAACTGATCTAGATGGTGTTTGATTTTTTGAGGAAATTTTTCATCAACTAAATTAGCAATTTGGCGAAGGGTAAGTCCCTGAAGGTTTTTATTTTTGATAATATTTAATATTTTTTCTTGGATAATATGCATGGTAGTTTTTGGTTATCTTTTAATGGACTTTTATTATTACATTTTTTCTAGATAAATTCAAGAAGTTATCCACAACTATTTAAAACTAGAAAAGTTGACAAAGAACTTAAAAATTTGGTAATTTTTTTTAAAATTGTTAAAATATTACTATATGAATGAAATAGAGAACCTTAAAAAATATTTTAGAGCTGCTAATTATTTAAGTGCCGCTCAAATTTTCTTACAAGATAATTTTTTATTAGAAGAGCCACTAAAACCAGATCACATCAAGAAAAGATTACTTGGTCATTGGGGTACTTGTCCTGGAATTAACTTTGTTTACACTTTTTTGAACAAAATTGTTAAAGATCACGACGCCAGCATTATTTATGTTGTTGGTCCGGGGCACGGATATCCTGGTGTTCAATCAAATTTATTTTTGGAAGGGACTTTGGGAGAATATTATCCACAAGCAACTTTGGATAAAAATGGTATTGCCTACATTTCGCAACAATTTAGTTGGCCCTATGGTTTCCCAAGTCATTCTAGTCCACATACACCGGGAGTTATTTTAGAAGGGGGCGAACTTGGTTATGCTTTGTCTACTTCGTATGGTGCTGTTTTAGATAATCCAGATTTGATAGTTGCTTGTCTTATTGGTGATGGTGAAGCAGAAACTGGCCCAACCGCTACAGCTTGGCATGCTAATAAATTTATTAATCCAGAAACTGATGGAGCAGTTTTACCAATTCTTCATTTGAATGGTTATAAAATTTCTGGACCAACTATTTTTGGGCGAATGGATGATGAAGAGTTAAGAAAACTTTTTGAAGGCTATGGGTATAATCCACATTTTGTAGATGCTGAAGAAGACGGTGATAAAGGTGATCCATTTGTTCAAATGAATATAACTATAGAAAATGCTTATAAAGAAATCAGATTGGTACAAGAAAAAGCTAAAAATGGTGAAGAAATTGATAAACCAAAATGGCCAATGATCATTTTGAGAACACCAAAAGGTTGGACTGGAATTAAAGAAGTTGCTGGTAAAAAAGTTGAGGGAAATCATTACTCTCATCAGGTTGTTACCAAGGACGCTAGAACCAAAGACGAAGAACTTAAGGCTTTGGAGAATTGGTTTAGGTCTTATAAATTTGAAGAACTTTTTGATAAAGATTCAGGTTTTATACAAGAAATTTTAGATTCTATTCCCGAAGGGGATAAAAGAATTGGTAAAAACAAGCATGCTTTTGGTGGACCACAAGTTTATAAAGAGCTTAAATTACCAAACCCTCGTGATTTTGAAGAAGATTGTTCAAAACCAGGAAGTCAGGTTTCAAGCTCAATGCGAAGAGCTGGAGAATATTTAAATCAGGTTATGGCAAAAAATGATAATTTTAGATTTTTCTCACCAGATGAAACTTATTCAAACAAATTAGATAAAATGTTTGAAACAACCAAAAGAGCTTTTCAGTGGCCATTGAAAGATTGGGATGAAGATTTAGCAAAAAAAGGAAAGGTTATTGAAATGTTGTCAGAACACACACTACAAGGAATGGCCCAAGGTTATATTTTAACCGGGAGACATGGAATCTTTGCTTCGTACGAGGCTTTTATTCAGATTGTTGTTAGTATGGCCGATCAATATGCTAAATTTTTGAAACAAGCAAAAGAGGTTGGGTGGCGTGGTCAAATTCCATCATTTAATTATATTTTAACTTCTTCTGGTTGGAGACAAGATCATAATGGTTTCTCTCATCAAAATCCTGGATTTATTGATAATATGCTTCAAAGACAGGGAGATTTTATAAATATTTATTTACCAGCAGACGGTAGCTCTACTTTGGCTGTTTTAGACAAGTGTATGAAATCTAGTTATGGTGTTAATGTTATTGTTGCTGGGAAACAAACAGAACCAAGGTGGATTAATGTAGACCAAGCCCAAGAACAACTAGAAGATGGTCTTGGAATTTGGAAATTTGCCAGTGATGATGACCCGGATATTGTTTTTTCAGGTGTAGGTGATTATGTAACTAAAGAATCACTTGCTGGTCTAAGTTTATTGAAAAAAGAATTACCAGAAATTAAAGTTCGATTTGTTAATATTGTAACTATTTCTCAGTCTGGATTTGGATGTGGAGGCAATGTTTTATCTAGAGAAGATTTTGAAAAATACTTTACTTCGGATAAACCTGTGATTATAAATTACCATGGTTATCCACAAACAATCAAACAAATATTGTTTGATTATTGTGAAAATCCTTCAAGATTTGAAATTAATGGATATGTTGAAAATGGTTCAACAACAACGCCATTTGATATGCAAGTTAGAAATCATACCAGTCGATTTCAGCTTGTCCAAGATGCCTGCAAGATGTTAATGAATAGTGGGAAAATTGATCAAAATAAATCTGCCGAAATTATAAAAAAATATGATCAAAAGATTTCTGAACATGTCGAATACATTAAAGAAAATGGTGTTGATATGGAGGAAATTGAAAACTGGAAATGGGATAATTAATTTATGTTTAATTTAATTGTTAACAATGGAAGTGCTTCAAGAAAATATGCCTTGTATCGTGGCAAGGAGCCGCTCTACTGTGTTCATTATGAAATAGTAATCAATGAATTTTTAAAAACTAAAAAAGATTCTAAAAAAGAAACTGAAGAGAAAATCGATTCAGAGATTTTTAACGATGCTTTAGGTGATTTCATCAATGAATTGACTAAGAATAATATAATAAAGACTGTAGATGATATTAATAAAATTGCTATAAGAATTGTTGCTCCTGGGGTTTTTTTCCAACAACATCATATTGTTGATGAAAAATTTTTAGAAATGTTAGATGATAAAAAACATTTATCACCACTTCATATTGATCCAGTTCAAAGAGAGATTTCTGATTTAATGGACAAAATTCCAAATGTCCCAATTTATGCAGTTTCTGATAGTGTTTTTTATAAAGATAAACCACAATGCTCAAGTATTTATGCTTATCCAAAAGAAGTTACAGAAAAACTAGAATTATACCGTTACGGGTATCATGGTATTTCTGTTTCCTCTGTTGTTAAAAAAGTTGAAAAACAACAAAAACTTCCTGAAAAAATGATAATTTGTCATTTGGGAGGCGGATCTAGTATAACGGCAATCAAAAACGGTAAACCTATTGATAATACAATGGGGTACTCACCACTAGAAGGAATTCCGATGGCAACCAGAATTGGTAATGTTGATCCGAATTCTTTATTTGCAATTATGGAAGAATACGATTATGAAATACCAGAATTACAAAATTTTTTGTATAAAGAATGTGGGTTCAAGGGAATTAGTAATTTGTCTGGTGATACAAGAGCAGTTTTAAAAGAAGCCCAACTTGGTAATAAAGACGCCAGTTTGGCTCTTGAATATTATGCTTATGAAATTAAAAAAATAATTGGTGGTTACCGAACAATTTTGGGCGGATTAGATACTATTATTTTTACTGGTACTATTGGTAATAGATCTGCAGATATTAGAAAAAGAATTTGTCTAGGGCTTGAAGAAACAGGTATTATTTTAGATGATGCTAACAACAAAATAATGGTTAATTCTGAAGGTAAAATAAGTCTGGACAGTTCAGATACAGAAATTTTAACTATTGAAACAAATGAAAATGGGGAAATGAATGAAATTTTAGAATCTATTTCTTGAGAAAAGTTGAAAAGTTATTACATTAATTTTATATATAGTGGTATAATATACTTATGGCATTTGGGTGCCATAAGTTTTTAAAAGCTTTAAATATTTAAACCAATTATGAAATTAGTAAATAAAATTGCTTTCATTCTTCTAATTATTGGAGGTTTGAACTGGGGTCTTTTTGTATTCGATATGGATTTGGTAGCAATGTTACCAGGACCAATTGATACTATTGTCTATATTCTAGTCGCACTATCAGCCGTTCTAGTTATCTTTTCTGGATATAAAGGTAAAACTGAATCAGTTTCAGAAACAAGTGACGAGCCAGAACAACCTTCAATGGAGAACCCAACAATGTAATTTCAAAATAATATTTTGAAGATGAAGACTGCTCGAAATGAGTAGTTTTTATTTTGTAATTTTTTTTGCAAATTTCTGACCTCTTTTAAAACACTTTGTTAATATTTTTTTATTTTGATAAGTTTTTATGTCGCCACTATAAAAAGAAAGAATCTTTTTATTACCATAGTAAAAGAAAACTGCTCTTAACCAAAAATCAGGATACATAAAAAAAAGAAAAAAATGTGTCCAATTTGGTGTACCCCCAGAAACTAAGAGAAATATTTTTTGTTTTTTCAGTTTCCCAACTGGTTGTCCAAGAAAATTTTTCTTTTCTAAATCAAGAGCAATAAATCTAATTCTGTCTATAAAATTTTTTAATTTAGCAGGAACGGAAAAATTATAAGTTGGTGTTGCAATAATGATTCCATCACTTTCTTTGAATTTGTTTACTAATTCAGAAAAATCTTTTTCATTTTCCATTGCACCTAGACTGTTTTCATATTGGTAATTTTCAAATTCAATATCATTTAGATAAAATTTTTCAACTTCTAGATTATTTTTAGATTTTTCTTTTAAACCTAAAATAAAATAATCCAACATTGTATCAGAATTTCTTTTTTTAGATGGAGAGGCAGAAATAGCTATTATTTTATATTTTTTTTCAAACATAAATTTATTTCAAAATTATTAAATTAGTTTTTGCTTTATATTTTTGATACTCAGGGTTATCTTTGAATTTTTCATTATATTTTTTCTCAAGTAATGGAACACCAGAAACAAACATTAAAATAAAAATGATATAAATTGGACTTATAAGAGCAATTAGAGTCAGTAAATCAGTCTTGTTAACAATAGTAAACAAATAAATACCAACCCAGACTAAAATTTCTCCAAAATAATTAGGATGTCTTGATCTATTCCATAGCCCAACATTTGTCCAGTGCTCTTTATTTTCTGGCTTACTTTTGAAGACAAATTTTTGATAGTCAGCAACTGTTTCAATTAATAATCCAATGAACCAGATAGATAATCCTAAAATATGTAAATTTGAAAATTCTAGATTGGGAATTGAGAAATAATTAATAGAAGCAAATAGAATGATCCACACACTTAAACCTTGTAGTAGCCAAAATTTTATAAAACGAGTAAAAGATTCTCTTATTCCATCAAAGCGCCTATCTCTTTTTGTTTTATTAATTCTAATAAACAAATAAACTCCAAGCCTAATTGACCAGATCAAGATCATTAAAAGCAAGAGAAGATGAACTATATCTTGGCTTGAATTCCAATAAAGAAAAAATGCTAAAACAAAAAAAGTTAAAGAATAAGAAAGGTCTGTTAATTTGTCAGTTTTTAAAAAATAAGCTGGTACAAAAACTAACAGATTAAACCCAATTGAAAATATTAAACTTGTTATTATTAAATCCATAATTTAGCTAGATTTTAGCATATAAATATTGTTTTTTAAAGATAATTATATTACAATTACGTGTAGTTATTAAAAAATGAAAAAGTATAAAATCTATTTTTTTGATGTTGATGGCACTCTTGCAAAGAGCAAGGGGATTATTTCACAAGAAATTGCTGAATTATTATCTGAATTATCTCAAAATAATAAAATAGCGATCATATCTGGTGAAACGTTTGACCAGATTATAAAGCAAGTTATTAATGAACTCCCTGGTAATGCAGTTATCAAGAATTTTATTTTATTACCTACCTCTGGGGCAGCTCTATATATTTGTAAAAATAATGATTGGCAAGAGATTTATAAAAATACCATTCCAGAATCACGAGTCGTTGATATAGAAAAAAAGATTTACCAATCTTTCAAAAAACATAAAATTTCTATCCCTAAAAAAAATTATGGCCCAAGATTAGAGTATCGCGGGTCCCAGATTACATTCTCAGTTCTTGGCCAAGATGCTCCATTTGAAATAAAAAGTAAATGGGATCCTGATCATAAAAAAAGAAAAAAAATTGTTGATACCCTAGAACATCAAATTCCAAATCTAGATATTAAAATTGGTGGAACTAATTCCATTGATATTACCTTAAAAGGAATCGATAAATCTTATGGAATAATTGAATTAACAAATTATTTAAAGGTATCACCAAAAGATTGTGTTTTTATTGGAGATGCTATTTTTGTAGGCGGTAATGATTTTGAAGTTTTTGAAACTGGTATTAAAACTATTCCTACTTCTGGTCCTGATGAATCATCTGATATTTTAAGAGCTTTGATTAAAAATAGTGAATATCAAAAAAGTTTTATTGGAATTATAAAAAGATTTTTGAAAAAAGTGGGTGTTTTTCTAAGAAAATTTTTCTTGATTGATATTTTATTTTTCAAGGTAAAAAAAATAGAATTAGAAGATGATGAATTATCTTCACCATATTTGACTCGTTCAAGTAAAAATCCAGTTTTATCTCCAACAAGTTATTCTTGGGAAGATGAGGGAGTTTTTAATCCAGCTGCTATTTACTTGGGCGGAAGAGTTCATCTTTTGTATCGTGCAATTGGTTCCAATGGAGTTTCAACTATTGGTTATGCCTCAAGTAAAGATGGGATTCATTTTGACGAAAGACTACCGTACCCTATCTACTATCCCAAATCTGATTTTGAATTAGATAGTAGTGAAAAAGTTGAGAAAAAATTTAATCCCAATAAATATAGTTCGGGAGGTAGCTGGTCTGGTTGTGAAGATCCAAAAATTTGTCAAATTGGAGATAGAATTTTCTTAACCTATGTCGCATTTTCTGGTTGGGATTCTATTAGAATAGCCATGAGTTCTATAACTGTTGATGACTTCTTGAATAAAAGATGGCGGTGGACTATTCCGATTTTATGTACCAAAAAAGGAGTTATTTCTAAAAGTGGGGGGTTGTTTCCAGAAAAAGTTAATGGTAAGTATGTTTTTTTCCAAAGAATTTTTCCAAATATTTTAATTGATTATCTTGATGATCTTCATTTTAAAAATAGCAAATTTCCTGAAGGCGAACATGAAATACCACCACAAAAAGAAGGTTGGGATAGTAGAAAAATTAGTTTTGGTGCTACACCAATTAAAACCAAATATGGTTGGCTAGTTGTTACTCATGGTGTGGATGATAAAAATGACCATCAATATCATATTGGAGTGATGCTTCTTGATTTAGATAATCCAGAAAAAATAATTTATCGTTCAAATCAACCAATTTTATCACCAGAATTATGGTATGAAAATGATTGGAAACCCGGAGTTGTTTATCCATGTGGAGCTGTTAATAAAGATGGAACACTTTTGATTTATTATGGTGGAGGAGATAAATATGTTTGTGTTGCTTCGGCACCATTTGAAGATTTTTTGGAATCTTTATTAAGAGGAGAAAAACCAAAATTAAAAAAAGACCGTTTAAAATTTAAAAAGCGATAATATAAAAAAATATGTTTAATGTTAATCAAAGTAAAAACAATCCTTTACTTCATCCTTACAAACGAAATAATTGGGAAGAAGTTTCTGCCTGTAATGGGTGCCCAATAAAATATCGAAATAAAATATATCTTTTATATCGAGCCATTGCTAATCCCGATCAAGTTAAGTCTCCAAAGTTGTTTGAATCAACTATTGGAATTGCTAAACAAAAAGGAAAGAATAAGTTTAATGATAGAAAACAATTCATCATTCCGGAAAATGATTGGGAATATTACGGTTGTGAAGATCCTCGAATTACAAAAATTGATAAAAAATTCTATACTTTTTATACTGCTCTATCAAGTGATAATTTAGGTCCTGATTCTATCAAAGTAGCTGTTGCTATTAGTGATGATTTAAAAAAAGTTAAAGAAAAACACTTAGTTACACCTTTTAATGCCAAAGCCATGTCACTTTTTCCAGAAAAAATTAATGGCAAATATACTGTAATTTTAACTGCTAATACTGATCAGCCACCTGCTAAAATTGCTATTGCTCAATTTAATGAAATAAAAGATCTTTGGAATCATAAAAAATGGATGAAATGGTATGAAAATTTAGATAAAAATAGTATTAATTTAAATAGAAGTGAAAATGATTTAACGGAGGTTGGTGCACCACCAGTTAAAACCAAAGATGGTTGGTTATTGATTTATTCTCATATTCAAAATTATTTTTCTGAAGGGGAAAGAATTTTTGGTATAGAGGCTGTTTTATTAGATTTAAAAAATCCTAAAAAAATTATTGGTAGAACTAGATTCCCAATTATTATTGCTGATCAAATTTATACTAAATATGGTTTTGTCTCGGATGTTTCTTTTCCAACTGGGGCAATTATTAATGGTAAAAAATTAGATATTTATTATGGTGCTGCTGATACAACAACTTGTATGGCAAGTTTAAATCTTGATTTGTTACTAAGAGAACTTAAAGAAGAAACAAAGGGGAATCTTTTTATTCGAGGCTCTAAAAATCCAATTTTAAAACCACAGAAGAAAAATGATTGGGAAAATAAAAATGTTTTTAATCCTGCAGCTATTGATATTAATAAAAAAATTAGGATTCTATATCGAGCACAGTCTGACAATGGAACTTCTGTCGTTGGTTATGCCGAAAGTAAGGATGGACTAAATATTGATTACCGCCACCCCAAACCGTGTTATTATCCAAGACTTGATTTTGAACAAAAAAAAGCTGGACCAAATTCTTTTTCCGGTTGTGAAGATCCGAGGTTATCTATGATTGATGATAGAATTTATATGTGTTACACGGCTTATAATGGTATAGAATCACCCAAGATTGCTATTTCTGACATTGCTAAAAAGGACTTGGACAAAAGAGATTTTAATTGGTCAGAGCCAGTTGTTATTTCACCAAGTGGTTACGATGATAAAGATGCTTGTCTGTTACCAAAAAAATTAAAAAAAGGATATTTTTTAATTCATCGAATCGACTCTCATGTTACAGGTGATTATGTTAATGATTTAAATTTTACCAAAAATGAAATAGATACATCAATGGAAATATTAGAACCAAGAAAAGGTATGTGGGATGGTTTGAAGGTTGGATTATCTAGCACTCCACATTTGACTAAATACGGATGGTTAATGTTTTATCATGGTGTATCTAAAGACAAATACTACCGTCTTGGTGCTGCACTTTTAGACAAAGATGATCCGACAATAGTTTTAGGGAGGTCAGCATTACCAATATTTGAACCAGAAGAATGGTATGAAAAAGAGGGCGATGTTCCCAATGTCGTTTTCCCTTGCGGATCTGTTATTAGAGGAAACAGGGTTCTAATTTATTATGGTGGTGCCGATAGGTATGTTGGTGTTGCAGAAGCAAAACTGGATCAATTAATCAAAGGTCTTTTATAAAAACTTAATCAAATAAATCAACTATGTATTTATCAATTTCTCTTTGTGATAAATCGTAGAAATGTTTATTATCATCACGTAGATCATCTGCTAATTTTTCTCCAACGAATCTCCAATGCCAAGGTTCGAATTGATAGTATTGATTATTTTCTGGATAAGATAGTGTAAAACCATATTTATGAGCATTATCTAATAACCATTTGTATTCTTGTGTTTGGGCAAATCCAGAATATGTATTAGCAACTTGTGAATTTGTGAAATCAACAGTTGTTCCTAATTGATGTTCAGAATATCCTTGGTCAGCAGAGAATTGATTAGCACCAGAACCATAAGTAACTGTGTAGGCACCTTTTAATTGAGCCTGTTCTCCAAAAGATCGAAAAGCAGAGATAATTTTTAAGTCCAAGTCGTCGTCTTCTGCTTCTTCTAGCAAATCTTTTAAATATGGCCAAACTTCAGAATGAATTTCGTACTTTCTATTTTGATCCCATGTATATTTACTAGAAATTACTTTCAAATCTGTCGGTACATAATGTTCATTTAAGAAAAATACTTTTGAATATTTTTGAAGTAATTCTGGGTCAGTCTTTGTGATTTTTTCTAATTCGTCAACATTATCATTAACTTTATCAAATTGTCTTTCTAGGTCTTCTGATTTTTCTCTGGCTTCTTTCAGCGCTTCTTCAAGAGTTGTATTCTTTTCTTCATTTGATAACAAAATAGTTTCAATGTCATTTACTTTTTGGTTTGTCTGGTTAAGCATTTCTTCAAAAGTTATTTTTGTTTGATTTATTTTTTGATTTGCTTGATTTTGTACATAGAAAATAGCTAACACGATTAAAATAACTATAACTAGACCAGATATTATTAATTGACTTACTTTTGATATTTTTTTCATAATTAAGGGTTATTTTAACAAATTTTTTATAAAAATACACACTTTTTTATTTTCTGCTATGATAATACTATGTCAAGAATAGAAGATAAAATAATTATTGGACGTTTAGAAAAGGTTAATATACCAGAATTAGAACTTCAAAATGTTATTGCAAAAATCGATACTGGGGCTTATCGAGGTTCTATTCACGCTACTGAAATCAGAGAAATTGAAAAAAAAGGTAAAAAATATGTTGAATTCAAGATTTTAGATTCAGATCATCCTGAATATTCTGATAAGGTTTATTCTTTTTCAAATTATAAAATAAAAAAATTCCGTAACAGTGGTACTGATCCTCATGAAAGATATGTTATTTTTGTAACTTTAGAAATTTCTGATCAAAAATTACCAATAGAAATAAGTCTTTCCAATCGAGCAGATTTAAGATACCCCATATTGATTGGCCGCCGATTTCTTAAGGAAAAATTTCTAATTGATGCTTCTAAAAAAAATATATAGATTATAAAATAACTTGTATAGACTAAATAAAAATTAGATGTATAATATCCTAATTAAAATATTAATATGAAAATAGCTATTCTTTCTAAAGATCCAGAGCTTTACTCAACCAAAAGATTGATTGAAGCGGGTCAAAAAAGGGGACATGAGGTTGTTGTAATTGATTATTCTAAATGCCACTTAATAATGGAAAAAGGGAAACCCAGCATTTCAATAATGGGAGATAAAATTATTGATGTTGATGTGATTATTCCTAGAATTGGTGCGTCTCTAACTCAGTTTGGAGCTGCGGTTATACAACATTTTGATATAAAAGGTGTCCCTTCTTTAATTAGTTCCATTGCTTTAATTCGTTCAAGGGATAAATTGCGGTCGCTTCAATTTTTGTCAAAATCAGGAATTGGTATACCAAAAACAGTTTTTGCCAGACACCCAAAAGCAGAAAATGTTAAACAATTAATAAATGAAATTGGAGCTACACCTGTTATTTTAAAATTATTAGAAAGCACACATGGTAATGGAGTCATCAAAGCCGATTCCGTGGCTTCAGCCAAGTCCGCTTTAGAAGCATTTTCTGGTATTAAAGAAGACATTATTATTCAAGAGTTTATTGAAGAGGCTGGGGGTAAAGATTTACGAGTTTTTGTTGTTGGTGATGAGGTTGTTGGTGCAATGCAGAGATCAGGTGCAGAAGGTGAATTTCGTTCTAATCTTCACAAGGGGGGTTCTGCTCAAAAGGTTCAGTTAGATAAAAAAACTGAAACTGCAGCTATTGAATCAGCCAAATTACTTGGTCTAACTGTGGCAGGAGTTGATCTTTTGGAATCAGTGAGGGGCCCATTAGTTATCGAGGTTAATTCTTCTCCAGGGTTACAAGGAATTGAAAAAGCCACCGGAATTAATGTTGCCGGTAAAATTATTGAAGCTGCAGAGAAAAAATATCAAAGAAAGGCAAAACTAAAAGAAAAAAGTAAAGCCAAAAAGAAAAAGAAAAAAATTAAAAATGATATTAAAAAACAGATTCAGAGATTAATGCTTTAATTCTTGCCACCATTTTGTGGTATAATATTAGAGATGAATACTAAAAAAATAGCTATTATATTAGTAATTGTTGTCATTGTTTTATCTGGTATTTTATTTTTTGTTAAAAAAAATGGTAATTATGAGATTTATACTGTTGAAAGAGAAGATTTTATCGAAAAGGTTGAGTTTTCAGGTAGAGTTTCCCCATCTCAAGAAATTGATTTGTCATTTGAATTAGTTGGTAAAGCTTCAGGAGTTTATGTTGATACTGGTGATTTTGTTAAGCAAGGTGATTTATTAGCTGAACTTAACACATCTGAAATTAATAGCGAAATCAATGAATTCAGATTAAATTTAGAAAAAGAAAAAGCTAAATTATTAGAAGTCTCTGGTGATTTTATTGGAAAAAATAGATTACAAAATGAATCTGAAACTCTTTTAAATAATCTAAAAAAATCATATGTTGTAAGTGATGATATTGTAAGAAATACAGTAGACGTGTTTTTTGATAATCCAGATCTTAGGTTTCCAGAATTTTCAAATGCTTTATCTAATTTTTTTCTTAGAAAAGAAATTAATAATCAAAGAAAAGAAATTGGAAATCTGCTAAAAGAATGGAATGAAATATTGAGTGGTATAAAGCCTCTGAATTTAACCAATAATGATGTAGAATATTCTATTAATAATTTAAAGCAGGTTGAAAAATTACTGTCTTTAATAAGTTCTGGAGTAGATGATTTTGATTCTAATTCTAATATTAGTCAATCTCAGATTAGTTCTTATATTTCTAGTATTAGTAATGCTAGAAATTCAATTGCTAATTTAATAATTGACCTTAATAATGGTTACGATAACTATCGTGACGTTCAGGCAGAATTACCAGTTTTAGAATTTTCAGTTGAGAATGCAGAAGCATCAGTTCAAACTTTGGCTGCTAGAAGAGAAAAATATATTCTCAGAGCTCCATTTGATGGAATTATTACAGATAAAGATATTGAATTTGGTCAAGTCGTGTCTGCTGGTGAAAGTGTTATTTCAATGATTAGTGATAATTCTTTTGAAATAGAAGGTTTTATACCTGAAATTAATATTATTGGTGTAGAAGTTGGTGATATCGCTAATGTTGTATTGGATGCTTTCGGCCCCGAATTTAATTTTGAAGCAATTGTTTCTCAAGTTGATCCAAGAGAAACAATCAAGGATGGTATTACAACTTATCGAACAATTGTTGATTTTATTGATTTTAATCCAGAAATTAGATCTGGAATGACGACCGATGTTAAAATTCAAAAAGATTTTATTGAAAACCAGATTGTTATTCCAAAGTATTTGGTTTTAGAAGATGATCAGGGATCCTATGTCTATTTAAGTTCTGACGACGGCAAGAAAAAAAATCAACAAGAATTAAAAAAATATTTGAAATTAGGGAAAACAGATGGTAGTGGTGGGGTTATTGTCAGCGAAGGTCTTAAAGAAGGTGATAAAATTATTATTCAAAAATAAATTATGATTGATTTAAAACCAATAAAAGTTGGTTGGTTTCTGGGATATCGGCAGCTAAAAAGGGCTTCACTTTGGTCTACTGTTTTGATAATAACAATTATGGTTTTAACTTTTTTGAATCTGGTTGTTATTTCTGGAATTTTAATCGGTCTAATTGAGGGGGCTTCAGCAGCAGTTAAAGATCACTATATTGGAGACATTATTATCTCTAAACTACCGGAGAATTCATTTCTCGAAAATACACCAAGTATTATTTCAACAATTGAAAATACACCACAAATTGAATCTTATACTGCTAGGTATTTAACTTCTGGAACAATTGAATCTAATTATAAAAATAGAACTAATTTTGATGAAAATCCCGAAAAGGTCTCAACTGTTTTTGCTGGTATTGATCCGGATCACGAGCATCAAGTAACTGATATTAAAAATCTTTTAGTAGAGGGAGATTTTTTAGAGAGAACAGACTTTGATAAAATTGTTTTAGGTGCTTTTCTTTTAGAAAAATATTTACAAATTGATTCCCCAGGGTTTTTGGTTTTACCAGATGTTGAAATTGGATCAAAAGTTAGGGTTACAATTAATGGGAATAGTCGAGAAATGATAGTCAAAGGAATTGTAAAGAGCAAAACTGATGAAATTGATCGAAGAGCATTTATGATTGATTCTCAATTAAAATCAATGATGGGAAGAGATGACCAAAATGTTGGTGAAATTTCTATGAGAATTTCTCCAAATGAAGATCCAGATTTTGTTAAATCAATTTTGCTTAAAAATAATATTGACCGATTTGCGAAAGTCCAAACATTTGAAGAGGGTAGACCAAAATTTTTAGATGATATAACTAATACTTTTAATTTGTTGGGGACCATTATCAGCTCTATTGGCCTGGCTGTTGCCGCCATTACTGTTTTTATAGTTATTTTTATTAATGCTATTACTCGCAGAAAGTATATCGGAATTATGAAAGCAATAGGCGTTACGGGTAAAACTCTTGAATTGTCTTATGTTTTTCAATCATTAGTATATGCAATTATTGGTTCAACTCTTGGTTTAATTATTGTTTATGCTGTCTTGATTCCATACATTGATCAAAACCCAATTAATTTTCCTTTTAGTGATGGAATTTTGGTTGCCCCACTTTTCTCTACAACAATTAGGGTTAGTATTTTAATTTTAGTGACTGCTTTTGCTGGATATCTCCCAGCTAGAATTATTGTTAAGAAAAATACACTTGATTCAATTTTAGGTAGAAATTAATTATGGAATATATTATTAATGCCAAAGGAATAAAGAAAACATTTTATAGCGGTAAAATTGAAACACCGGTTTTAAAAGGAATTGATTTAAAAGTTAAAAAAGGAGAGTTTGTTTCGATTATGGGGAGATCGGGTGCTGGAAAAAGTACCCTAATGTATCAGCTAAGCTTACTTGATGAACCAACATCTGGAGAAATTAATGTTTATGGTACTGACATTTTAAAACTAACTAATAGAGAAAAAACTTTATTTCGGTTAGCCCATTTAGGGTATGTTTTTCAGGATTATGCTTTGGTGCCAGAATTAACCGCAACCGAAAATGTTTCACTCCCACTTTTAATGAGGGACATTTCTCTAAGAGAAGCCTTAAAAAAATCAGAAGAAGTTTTACATCGTCTTGGTTTAGAAAGGCAGGTTCACAATCTGCCGAGTCAATTATCCGGAGGTGAGCAACAAAGAGTTTCAGTTGCAAGAGCAATCATTAATGAACCAAAAATTTTATTCAGTGATGAGCCAACTGCAAATCTAGACGCAGAATCTGCCAGGGTTGTTATTGATTTATTAAAAAATCTGAATAAAAGTGGCCAAACAATTGTCATGGTTACTCATGAAGAAGAGTATGGACAAGAAACAGATAGAATAATCCGCCTATCAGATGGTGTTATTGAAAGGGAAGATATCATTAACCGCTAATAAAATTTATGATATAATTAAAAATATGGATAAAAATAATAACAAAAAAGTTCTTATTATTGAAGATGATCAAGCGCTTCAAAAAGCTATTTCTGAAAAATTAAGACAGAATAGTATAAACTTTGAAGTAGCTAGTAATGGTTCAGAGGGTGTAGAAAAATTTAAAGAATATAAACCAGATATTGTTATTCTTGATCTTTTAATGCCTCAAAAAAGCGGTGTAGAAACACTAAAAGAAATAAGGCAAATGGATTTAGTTGAAAAAACAAGAGTTATCGTACTTTCTAATATTGGTTCTTTTGAAACTGTATCAAAATGTCTTGAATATAATGCTGTTGAATATTTTATAAAATCTGATATTTCATTAGATAAGATAATAGAAATTATAAATCAATAAAATGTTTTCAACTTTTTATACTAAAAACATAAAAAAAATTATAATTTTTGGATTTCTAATATCAATTTTTATTTCCACTATTTTTTCCTATGAGGTTTATTTAAATACAGACATGTCTTTTTTTAGAATTATTTCCTATGAAATAGTTTTTATTTTATTTTTATTTTTAATGTTGTATCTTTTATATTTAGGAGCGGGAAAACAAGAAGATTCTGTTAATGAATTGGCTAAATTCAAAATGGCCGTCGATCATGCTACTGATCAAATTATAATTACTGATCCAAAAGGAATAATTATTTACGCTAATAACGCTCTAAAAAAAACTAATGGTTTTACTCCAGAAGAATCGATTGGGAAAAAGGCTGGGGGATCTGATTTGTGGGGAGGGTTAATGCCCAAAGATTTTTATAAAGATATGTGGCAGACTATTAAAATAGATAAAAAAACTTTTAGTGGTGAAGTTGTTAATAGAAACAAAGAAGGAAAAGAATATTTTGCTAGTGCCTCTATCACACCTGTTTTAGATAAAAGAGGAGAGATTATTTTTTTTGTCGGAATTGAACGTAACATAACAAAAGAAAAAGAAATTGATAAAGCCAAATCAGAATTCGTTTCCTTGGCTAGTCATCAATTAAGAACACCCCTGTCTGCTATTCGTTGGTATTCTGAAATGTTGATTGGGGGGGATGCCGGTGAGATAACTAAAAAACAAAAAGATTATCTTAATGAAATAGATAATGCTAATCATAGGATGATTAGCATGGTTAATTCTCTTTTAAATGTTTCTAGGCTAGAATTGGGAACTTTTAAAATTGAACCTGTAGAATTAGATATTATTGAAGAAGCTAAAAAAATATTGGTAGAAATGAATATTTTAGCTAAAAATAATAAAGTTAAATTAAATACTAATTTTGATGGTGACTTACCAAAAATAAAAGCAGATCGAGATCTCTTAATTATTATTTTTCAAAATTTATTATCAAATGCAATAAAATATAGTTCAGATAAAAAAGATGGAGAAGTTTATTTTAATTTAAAAAAAGATCAAAATTTTATAATAATTGAAGTTCAAGATAACGGTTGCGGTATTCCAAATAATCAAAAAGATAAAATTTTTAGCAAGATGTTTAGGGCTAATAATGTTGTAGGTACTAATGTTGGTGGAACGGGGCTTGGTCTTTATATAATTAAAGCAATTATTGATAAAACGGGTGGAGATATAAGTTTTGAATCAAAAGAGGGGGAAGGAACAAAATTTATAGTCAGAATTCCTTTAACGGGGATGATTGGACAGGATGCAAGCTCTAAGTTAATATAATTAGATGAGTAATAATGATAAAGTTATTTTAGTTGTAGAGGATGAAAAACCTCTGGCTGATATTATAAAAATAAAACTCGAAGATAATAATTTTTTTGTTGTTACAGCAAGAACTGTTAATCAAGCTATTGATTATTTAAAAGAATTAGAAAACATTGATGCTATTTGGCTAGATCACTATCTAATGGGTGGTGAAACTGGATTTGATATTTTGGAAGTTATAAAATCAAAAGATTCAAGATGGAAAAATAAACCAGTTTTTTTGATTTCTAATACAGCTTCTGAGGATAAAATAAATAAATATATTACCTTTGGTGTTAGCAAGTATTATTTAAAAGCGAATAGATCACTTCAAGACATTATTGATGATATCATAAAAGGGGTTGAGGATTAGATCTGTTTATTTTTTTTTGGGATAAAATAATAAAAATATTATTAATAATATATATATTACGGTAAATAATATTACTAAATTAATTAAAAATGGATACTTTTGTGTGAAAAAATCTCCTAAAAATGTCTGAATAAAAATCATTGGGGTTAGGCCTATTGCAGTTGCGACTATGAATTTTGTTGATTTTATATTAGTAAGCCCCGACAAGTAACTTATCAAATCGGATGTTGTTAAGGGATTAATTCTTAAAATAATTATTGACAAAACTCCATATTTTTTAAAATATTTATCAAATTTTTCTTTAATTTTTTTATTAATATTTTTTTCAACTCTATTTTTAAAAAATAATCTTGCAATAATAAATGCAATATAGGCTCCAATTAAATTACCAATTAAAACAATAATTCCTCCATAAAAACCACCATACAGACTTCCTGCGATTACATATAAAGTAATTGGGGGAATTGGTGCAAAAATAACTTCTAGTATTACAAATAAAATAAATACAAACCAAGATAAATAACCGAATGAGTTTAAATAATTTATAATATAATCAGAATCATTTGATAATAAATGATAAATTATTCCATCATTAAAATAGGAATATACACTAGAAAAAAATAAAAAAATTATTAAAGTTAAAATTATTTTAAGAATGAATGACTTGTTTTTCATTTAAGTTTTTCTTTTTCAATATTAATTGAGTAAAAAATGGTGAAATAATAGTTGTAACAAGACTTAAGACAACAAAAGCTGTTACAATTTCTGAACTTATTATATTTCTATTAAAGGCAGTATAAACAACAGCCAAAGTTGTTGCAAGTTGGGGGACACTTGTTACCGCTATTAGTAAACTATCATAATTATTAAATCTTTCATATTTTGCTACAGAATAACCGCTAATAAATTTTGATAATATTAATCCAATTATAAGTACTAATGTAAAAATAAGAGTTGTATCTAATTTAAAAAAAGATGAAAAATCAGTATTAGATCCTACTAAAATAAAAAATATCGGTATAAAAATTCCATAAGCTGTTGTGTGGAGACTCATTTTAATTTTTCTGTGCTGTAATGATTCAGATAAAACAAATCCAGCAAAGAAACCAGCAATAATATGATGTAATCCAAGAAGAGAAAATAAAACTACAACCCCTATTAAAATGAATAAAATAAATTGAAATTCCTGATGGAAAGATCCTTCTGTTATAAACCATTTTTTAATCCAACGAATAAATTTATAAAGAATAAAAATCAAAATAGTGACCATTATATAAAATAAAACTAATGGTATTTGTGTTGTTGGATCATTTATTTGTAAAAAGATTGAAATTAAAATTAAACTTGTAATATCTTGTAATATTGTAGATCCAATAATTGTATGACCTAATGGGCTATTTAAAATTTTTCTTTTGTCTAGAGTTGGAATAACTACTGCAATAGAAGAAGATACGAACAAAATACCTATTAATATTGATGTTATTATATTTAACCCAAAGAAATATCCTATTAGAAGACCGACAGTCAAAGGAATTGCACCATTGAAAAAAGCGATAAGTCCTATTTGATGCGCAGTTTTTTTAAAAGAACTCATTGGAGTTTCTAGACCAGCCATAAACATTAAGAAAACTGCACCAATTTCAGCCATAAAGTTTATTGTGTTATCTACTTCTATCCAGCCTAATAAATTAGGACCAAATAGAATACCACCGATAATTAATGCAACAGCCCAAGGCAAGTTTAACCTTTTAAAAAGAGCAGAAAAAAACACCGCAACAAGAAGTATTATAAAAAAAGCAACAAACTGAGTTTCAAGCATTTTTTAATTGTATCATAATTTAAAATATAAAATAAAAACTGCACCTCAATTTGGGTGCAGCTTTTATAAAGAGATTTTAATTATTAAACTCTCTTAACTTTTGTAGCGTTTGGACCTTTTGGACCTTCACCGATTTCAAATTCAACTTCGTCACCTTCTTTTAGATCGTTAAAGTCTCCATCAACCAATTCATTCATGTGAAAGAAAAGATCTTTGTCACTACCTTCGTAAGTAATGAAACCAAAACCTTTGTCCATTACACGAGCAATTTTTCCTTTTTGCATCTATTTAAATTAAACTAATAAAACCCAAATAAATACAAAAGACATAAACTCTAGTAATTATTTGATAACTGGAATTATTTCATTAAATAGCTATTTTGTCAAATGAAATTTCATAGTTATTTATGTTATTATTCTATAAATGAAAAAGTTATTTATCATTTTATTTTTATTAGCTATTGTTATTATAGCTTTTATTAGCTTAAAAAGACCAGAATATATGGATAATTTTAATAATAATGAACCCAAAAAGTCAGCAGAAACAACAAAAGCTCTATTAAAAACAAATTATGGAGATATAGAAATTGAATTATTTTCAGATGAAAGAGCTCCTAAAACAGTTGAAAACTTTATTAATTTAGCTAAAGACGGTTTTTATGATGGGACAAAATTTCATCGAGTAATTAGTGAATTTATGATTCAGGGAGGTGATCCATTAACTAAAGATGATAGCCAGAAAGATTTTTGGGGTACAGGTGGACCGGGATATCAATTTGAAGATGAACAAAATAATGTTGTTTTAGAAAGGGGAGTCATTGCAATGGCTAATTCAGGACCAAATACAAATGGTAGCCAATTTTTTATTATCACAGCACAAGCTACTCCATGGCTACAGGGCAAGCACACTGCTTTTGGTAAGGTAACAAAAGGGCTTGAATTTGTTATGGAAATTGAAAAGGTAGAGACAGAAGGACCAGATAGGCCAATTGAAAATGTTGTTTTGGAAAATGTTGAAATTATTAATTAATTAATAATTCTTACTTATCCACAGATATTATTTGCATGGTATTTGTTTTCATATTAGAATTAAGATATTAATATATATTCATATATTAATAATTATGAAAAACTCAAAACAATATTTAAAAATAACAAAAGCTGTTTGTAATGAAAAAAGGGCTGACATCATTATATTATTACACTCTTCTAATAAAGAAATGTGCGTTAATGAAATATCAAGCTCTGTTAAAATGTCACAATCCTTAACTTCTCATCAATTAAAATATTTAGAATCCAATAATATAATAGAGGGCCATAGGGTGGGTCAGACTATTTGTTACAAATTATGTGATAATCAGATCACAAAAAAAACTGTAAAAATTATCAAAACTTTAATCAATATTTAATAAAAAATTATGAAAAATATATCAATTATTCTTGTGGTTATCTTACTTATAGGGTTTGGAATCTATGCCTTAAATCAAAATTCTGATTCAGATGAAAATCTTAATAATGAAATAAATTCACAAGATTCATCAAACAATGTTATTTCCGATTTGGATCCATTAGAAAATCCTGAAAATACAGATTTAGCGGTAGGAAGCTACGAAGTATATTCTCCTGAGAAAGTACAAGAAAATAGTGATAAAAATGTAGTATTATTTTTTAAAGCTGACTGGTGTCCTTCTTGTAGAGCACTAGATGGTGACATTAAAAATAATTTAAAAGAAATTCCTGAAGATTTGGTAATACTGGAATTAAATTATGATAAAGAAACTGAACTTAAGAAAAAATATGGTGTTACTACTCAGCACACACTAGTATTGGTAGATAGTGAGGGGAATATGATAGATAAATGGTCAGGAGGAAATCGTCTGGTAAGCGTTGTAGAAAAAATTAATCAATAAAATACTATGTTTTTCTTTCTAGTATCATTTTTAGCTGGTGTACTGACTATTCTGGCACCCTGTATATTACCTTTGTTGCCAATAGTTATTGGATCATCTAATACTAAACAAGATAAAAAAATATCTTTAAAATCCATTAGAATAATAGTTGCTTTATCAATTTCTGTTATATTATTTACACTCTTATTAAAAGCATCAACTCTGTTAATTGACATTCCAAATTCTTTTTGGACGTGGTTCTCTGGAATTGTAATTATTATTTTGGGTTTGGTAATGATATTCCCAGAAATCTGGGTAAAAATTCCATTAGTTAATAGAATAAAGAATTCTAGTAATCAGAAATTAGCTTCAGGTCACAGTAAGAAAAATTCTGTTGGTGATTATATTGTTGGTGTATCACTTGGACCAGTATTTTCAACTTGTAGTCCAACATATCTATTTATAATTGCTACAGTATTGCCAGCTAGTTTTGTGGTAGGCTTCGTCTATTTATTGGGATTTACTCTTGGCTTGGCTTTATCTTTATTGTTGGTTGCTTATTTTGGTCAGTCTATTGTAAACAAAATTACAACTAACCATAAAAAAGCTGAAATAACTAAAAAAATATTTGGATTTGTAATTCTTGTTGTGGGATTATTAATTATAACTGGTCTAGATAAAAAATTTGAAGCATGGGTGTTAGATTCTGGGTATGGTGCTACCATTAATTTTGAAGAAAAACTTATAGATAATTTTGGTAGAGATGATAATCAATTAAATATGTTGAATGAAAATAATATTAATAATCTGGATAATATCGAGGAAAGCTCAGCTGGTGTAAATGTGCCTCGTTATTTAAAAAGAGTATTCGATGATACAAATTGGAATAAAGTTGATTCATCTGTAGAAAAAGCATTATCTGGTGGTCCTGGAAAAGATGGGATACCTTCTATTGATAATCCTAAATTTATTCCCATTTCAGAATTTAAAAGAGATAAAGATATTCAAGCCATAGTTTTAAAAGATAAAAATGTCGTAAAGGTTTATCCTTATAATATCTTGACTTGGCATGAAATAGTAAATGATACAGTTGGTAATAAAAAAGTATCTGTTACTTTTTGTCCTTTGTGTGGTAGTGCGGTTGTATATAATAGAAAATTATCTGGTGGTGAAACAACTTTTGGTGTTAGTGGTTCTTTAATTGAAAGTAATATGGTTATGTATGATAGAGATACAGAAAGTCTCTGGCAACAAAGTACTGGAGAAGCAATCGCTGGAGATTATTTTGGTGAAAAATTAGATTTAATACAGTTTCAATTACTGACAATTCAACAAGTATTAGAGAAACATCCGAATGCACTTATCTTAAGTGAAGATACTGGGTACTCAAGAAATTATGGAAGAAACCCTTATTCTGGTTATGATGAAAGTGAACAGTTTATTTTTGCTCCTAGCCGAATAAATCAAACATATGGTTCTAAAGAAATCATGGTGGCTTTTGAGTATAAAAATATACCAGTTTCTATTCCTATGAAACAAATTAAAGAAGGACAAGAATATATTGAAAATATTTTAGCTGGTCAGATTAAAATTTATAAAAAAGACGGAGATATTGTGATTAATGGTGTGGAAGGTGAATCAATACCTTTTTATTTTGAGATGTGGTTTAGCTGGGCAGTTCAAAACGAAGAGATCGGTGAAGTAATTGATTTGAGTTAATTAAATTATAAGATTAATATATGAATATATATCTTACAGCAGAACAGATGAAAGAGGTTGATGATATTGCCGTTAATAAATACGGAATAACTCTCGAAAGTATGATGGAAAAAGCTGGTAAAACTTTGGCTGATTTTGTTTCCAGTTTAAATCCCGAAAATGTAATTATTGCATACGGTTCTGGTTATAATGGGGGCGGGGGGTTAGTAGCCGCAAGATACCTTTTTGAAAAATTCCCTGTATTTTTATTACCAGCATCTAGAAACTTAAAAGAAACTACTAAATTACAACTTCAAAAAACTTCAATTACAGAAATTAAATCAAAGGAATTAGATAATTTTAAGAATAAACAAAAAACTATTATTGTAGATACTTTATTAGGTTATTCGATTAATAGAAATCCAGAAGGTGCATATTCTGAAATTATTAATAAAATAAATGAAGAACACGGAAAAGGTGTAATAGTCGTTTCCCTAGATTTGCCAAGTGGACTTAATCCAAATAATGGGGAAGTGTATGATCCTCATGTTGTAGCAGATTATACTTTGACACTAGCTTATCCAAAGATTGGACTTAAAAATAATTCAGATGTCACTGGCGAGATTAAATTAATAGATATTGGTATTCCAGATAAGGTTTTAGATGATTTGAAATTAAAAGAAATTAATAATAATTAAATAAAAATATGGAAAATTTAGGATTAATATTTGACACATTAGGAACTATTTTAATAGGTATAATGGCACTAAGAGTTCATGATAAAGTTCTTCATGATAAGCATTTTGACAAAGATGTTTTTGAAGCCATGAGATCAGAACAACATACAGGTAAAGTGGGGATATTGTTTGTAATAATTGGTTTTGTTTTGCAAATATTCGGTTTTTAAAAAAATAGTGAAAATTGACTTTTTATATTATTAATGTATGTTGTAGGAAATATTAGATACAAAAAAGCGTGCGAAAAATACTTAAATTTCTTAAAAAACGAAAATATATAGTTATAATCACAGCATTAATTGTGGTTTATTTACTATTTTCGGTCTTTTTTTCAAAAGACAAAGGTGCTGAGATTCAAATAGAAGATAACTTAAAAAAGATTGAAGCATCATCGGTTAAAGATATTATTAGTGAAAACTCTAATTTAAATTTAGTTGGCCGTGTTGAATCTGAATCTGAATCAAAAATAAAAACTGAAAGCCAAGGTGAAATATCGGTTGTTTATAAAAAATTAGGTGACCAAGTTTTTGCGGGTGAAATAATTGCTGAGATAGAAAATTCAGTACAAAGAGCTGAAGTTTTAAATGCTGAAGCTTCATTAGATATTGCAAAAGCTAATCTTGAAAAACTAAAAGATAGTTCTGGAGATAATGTTGTTTTAATAAAAAGCTCTATTAGACAATCTTTCACTACTACTGATGATGCGATAAGAAATAGAGTTGATCAGTTATTTGAAAATCCAGATGGTAGGTTTCCAAATTTACAAATTAACTTTGGGGATTATTTTAGAAAAAAAGATATAGAAGATTTAAAATATGAAATAGAATTAATTTTAGAAGACTGGAAAGAAGAAATAAATAATATAAGTAATTTAAATAATGTTTCAGAAATAGAAAAAATAATTAATTCTTCTCAAGATAGAATTAGAATTGTTGAAGGATTTTTAGATGAATTAGCTTTTGCTCTGAGTTTAACTAATCCAAATACAAATGTTACTCAAAATGATATTGATAAATATAAAAATGATATATCAGTCGCAAGAAATTCTATTTCTAATTCACTTTCTTCTTTAATTAATTCATTCAATAATTTAAATTCCTCTGTAGATTTTGGTGATAAAGGACAAGATATTATTATTTCAGAAGCTAATGTTGAACAGGCAAGAGCGAGACTTTTGATTACACAATCTAATTTAGAAAAAACAATTATTAGATCTCCAATCACTGGAGAAATTAATTCGATTGATATCAAAAAAGGATCTTTTGTATCTTCTTTTCAAGATGTTGTAGAAGTAGTTGGGGGTAATAATGTAGTAATAAAAAGCTTTGTAACGGAAAATGAAATAAATAAGTTGAAGATCGGAACAGAAGTTATTATAGATAAAAAATATAAAGGTAAAATATCTAGAATTGCACCTTCAGTAAATTCTGAAACACAAAAAATAGAAATCATAATAATCCCAACAGAAAGTGTTAAATTAAAAAATGGTCAGTCGATAAATGTATCTATTGTTTTAGATGATAAAGATTTTACTGAGGATTTAATAATTATTCCAATTAAATCAATTAGAATAAATACTGATGGAAATTTTGTATTGTCAGTTAATTCTAGTAATGAAATATATTTTAAACCAGTGAAAATAGGAGAAATAATAGGCGATTCTATAATTATTGAAGAAGGTCTTGAAAGTGAAGATATTATAATAATTGATGCTAGGGGTCTAAAAGAGGGTCAAGTCGTAAATCTTAATTAAAAACATGAAAGCATTTTGGAACTTTTTTTTAGATAATAAAAACTTTACATATATTATACTATTCTCGTTGATTATTTTCGGAGTAATTTCTTTGATTTCTATTCCAAAAGAATCTGCACCAGAAGTTATTATTCCTGTGGCCGTAATTTCAACCAATTATCCTGGGGCCTCAGCCGTAGATATTGAAAGATTGATAACAAATAAAATTGAAGATCAGTTAGCTGGTAATTTAGAAAATTTAGATGATGTAACATCTATTTCTAGAGATAGTTTTTCATCTGTAGTTGTTGAATTTGATTCTGATGCTGATTTAGATAAGTCTATACAAGAAGTAAAAGATGAAGTAGACAAAATAAAAAATGAATTACCTAGTGATGCCAATGACCCTGTTGTTACAGAAGTTAATTTTGTCGATCAACCTATAATGAGTATCTCTATGGTTGGAGAAAAAACTGATGTTGAATGGAATCATTTAGTTGAAGAAATTGAATTAGAATTAAAAAAAATAAAAGGAATTTCTAAAATTTCTGTATCAGGACTTCCTGAAAGACAGGTTCAAGTGATTGTTAGTAGGGAATCTTTATCACAATTTAATATTTCAATAAATGAAGTTGTTAATGCCATTAAACTTTCCAATGCTTCTTTACCTATCGGGAGTATAGAATTAAATGATATTGATTACCCAATTAATTTTGAAGGTTCAATTAAAGAAATTGAAAATATTAAAGATTTAGCAATACTTAGTTCTGGTAATGAACCAATATATATAAGAGATATTGCTGAAGTTTATGATGGAGTTGCAGAAAGAAATAGTATATCTAGAACAAGTATAAATAGTTCTCCTTCCGAAAAGTCTATTTCAATTTCAGTATTTAAAAAAAGTGGAGGAGATATAACAAAAATTGCATCAGATATTAGAGAAAAATTATTAGAAATAAATAATACCTTGTTATCAGATGTTAATTACTTAATTACTTTTGATAGTGGAGAATCTGTTGAAAAAGATTTAAAAAATCTTTCTTTTAGTGCTATGCAGACTATCTTTTTGGTTTTTATCATTCTTTTTATAACACTTGGTTGGAGAGAGGCTATTGTCGCCGGACTAGCAATTCCTCTATCTTTTTTAGTTGCTTTTATAGGACTTGAATATTCAGGAAATACAATAAACTTTATCTCTTTATTTTCACTTATATTATCTGTTGGTATATTGGTTGATTCGGCTATTGTTATTACAGAATCAATTCATTCAAACATGAAAAAGGGGGGTGATAAAACAGATGCTGCTAGACTAACTATCAAAGATTTTTATTATCCTTTAACTTCTGGAACTGCTACTACCGTTGCTGTTTTTGCACCTTTATTTTTGTTATCAGGTGTAACTGGACAATTTATATCTAGTATCCCATTTACTATAATATTTGTTTTGTTGGCTTCTTTATTTGTCTCTTTGGGTTTTATACCTTTTATAGCATCAATTTTTCTAAAAAGAAGAAATCAAACAAAATTTGAACAAAAACAAGAAGATATAACTCACATAATAGAGAAAAAATATTCTAATGCATTATCTAAAATAATTGGTAATAAAAAAATAGAAAAAATATTTATTAGAACTATAATAGTTTCTTTTATTGCCGTATTAACTTTTCCTTTTTTAGGTTTTGTAAAAGTTATATTTTTCCCACAAGAAAATGTTGATTTTTTATATGTTGAAATTGAAGAACCACAAGGAACAACTTTGGAAAAAACTGATTTGGCTATAAGAGAAATAGAAGAAATTTTATATAAATATTCTGAAATAGAATCTTTCACCACAGAAGTAGGTCAAACTAGTCCTTTTTCAAATAGTGGTTCTAATGCAGACTCTAAATTTGCAAATATAACTATTTTACTTGATGAAAAAAGGGACTCTACTAGTTCAGAAATATTAAAAAGTATTAGAAATGATTTTTCTAAAATAGATAATACTATTGTAAGAATTTTTGAACCAAATAATGGTCCACCAACAGGTTCTCCTGTTTATATAAAATTCTTTTCAAACGATTTAGATATTATTGATTCAGCTGTTAAAAGATCCGAGGATATATTGTCATCAATAGATGGAACTTCTGAAATAAACTCAAGCGCTAAAAATGACATAAATGAATTCAGAATAATTATAGATAGATCAAAAGCTAGTCAGTTAGGTCTAAATGCTACTGATGTAGCTTCAAATCTAAGAACTTCAATTTTTGGTGTAGAAGCAACTACGATAAACACTGTTGATGGAGATATTGATATTTTTGTTAAGCTTAATTTAAATCAAAATAGTAATTTACCTGATCTCACATCAAATACAACGATTGATTCTATTGAAAAAATATCTATTCCAACACCCGCGGGGCCAGTCCTTTTAGGATCTTTACTTGAGACAAGGCTTGATGTTGTCAATTCCGTTATTGAACATGAAGATCAAAAAAGAGTAGGTTTTGTTTCTTCTGAAATAAGTAATGATAGAACATCTAGAGATATAATAAGAGAATTTAAAGAAAAATTTGATAATTTAGAAAATACCGAAGATGTAGAAGTAGTTTTTGGGGGGGAGACAGAAGATATAAATGAAACATTTAAAGAAATGGGTTTGGCTTTGGTGTTAGGTATAATTTTAATTCTGTCTATATTAGTTTTACAATTTAATTCTTATAGACAGGCTTTTTATATAATATCTATAGTACCTCTTTCTTTAATTGGGGTATTTTTAGGACTTGCTATAACAGGTAAGGCATTATCTTTTCCTTCTATAATGGGATTTATAGCTTTATCTGGAATTGTGGTTAATAACTCTATAATATTGATTGATGTCATGAATAAAATAAGAAAACAAAATCCTGAAAAAGAAATAAAAGATGTTGTAATAGAAGGTGCTACGGCCAGATTAAGACCTATTTTATTAACTACAATTACAACGGTTATTGGGGTTATACCTCTAACTTATGTTTCTGATTTATGGGGCCCTCTTGCTTATTCGATCATGTTCGGACTTATTTCTGCAGTATTTATAACTCTTCTTCTTATACCGATACTTTATAATAGGAATCCTGGGAAATAAAAAAAGCATCGTATTAATACACGGTGCTTTTGTTGTGTTCCGGTGAGTTATTTACTGGTTTTTACTATTTTCCATTTGGTATAACCACGGTGGCCACCAAGACAAATTACAAAACCATTTGGTCCTAATGACTGTCCCATCGTTTGGGAAATACCATTATTGTTTAAGCCAGTTTTTTTACCGATTTCTCTAGTGGTTGCAGTTCCTCCCAAGTCTTTAAGAGCTTGTAGGATATCTTTCTGGCGTTTTTTCATAATTACTCCTTTCTTTTTTTGTGTTGTGCTGTTTATATTTTAGATTACAACTTTTTAATAAAAATACAAGTTTAAAACTTGAATTGTCATTAAAAATCATAAAAGTAATTTAAAAAGATTGTTTTTTCTGGTTCCGTCTACTGGAGGACGTTCGAACCTGTTTTATGAAATAAAAATAAATTTTCAAATATAGAAAAGGTTTTGCTTATGTTAAAATAACAATTATGAACAAAAAAGAAGTTGTAATATATCAAACTAAAACAGGCTCTATCGAGTTAAAAGGGGATTTAACGAAAGATACTCTTTGGGCGAATCAGTTACAAATTGCTGAGGCTTTTGAAGTCGATGTTCGAACTATAAATGAACATATTTTAAATATATATAAAACTAATGAATTACCAAAAAATTCAACTATCCGGAATTTC
>CAZRAX010000004.1:0-5081 GCA_964598245.1 uncultured Candidatus Saccharibacteria bacterium
CTCAACTGCAAGCTAAAGTATCTAATTTATCCCTACGTTTATGTACCTTATGCCTATTTTAATACCTAATGAGTGTCGATGGAGTTTAGGAATATTTTGATAATAATTAAACCAAAGTAAATAGACTTCTTTTAATCTTTGAAGCACTGGCAAAAGTCTTGCGGGGGGGGGTAGACTGTTTAAAGTGAGAAATATTTTTATTCATAAATATAATAATATCATTTCTATTGAAAATTTGCTCTTGGCTTGGCAGGAATTTTTAAGAGGAAAGAAAAAACGAAAAGATGTTCAAGAATTTCAATTACATTTAATGAAAAATATTATTTCTCTTTATATTGATTTAAAAAATGAAAATTATGAACATTCAAAATATGAAGCATTTAACATTTCTGACCCAAAACCAAGAAATATTCACAAGGCATCTGTTCGGGACAGATTATTACATCATTTAATTTACCAAAATTTATATTATTTTTTCGATAAAAAATTTATTTCTGATTCTTATTCCTGTCGTGTTGGAAAGGGAACACATAAAGCTATTAATCAATTTAGAAAATATGCTTTTAAGGTCTCTAAAAATCATACAAAAACCTGTTGGGTTTTAAAGTGTGATATTAGAAAATTCTTTGCAAATATTGACCATGCAATTTTAAAAGAAATTTTAAAAAAATATATTGAAGACAAAAAACTAATCAAATTACTTTTCAAAATCATTGATAGTTTTTCAGTTGAAGAAAATAAAGGACTTCCATTAGGAAATTTAACATCACAATTGCTAGTCAATATTTATATGAATGAATTTGATCAGTTTGTTAAACATGATTTAAAGATTAAATATTATATTAGATATGCTGATGATTTTGTCTTTCTAGATTCTGATAAAAATAAATTAAAGAAATTGTTGCCAAAATTAAATGATTATTTATCTAACCAATTAAAACTTAAAATGCATCCAAATAAAGTTTATATCAAAACATTTACATCAGGTGTTGATTTCCTAGGTTGGGTTCATTTTTGTGATCACAGAGTTTTAAGAAAAACTACTAAAAGAAGGATTTTTTGTGCTTTTGAAAATGAGCAAATAAAAGATGAGACGATCCAATCTTACTTAGGTGTGTTAAGGCACGGAAATACTAAAAACTTCAAGGACAATTTTTTTAATGGTTAGTAAGAAAGACTCTTTTAGAGATGATAAAACATCAGGAATATAAGTCATCGCATTATTCCTTTCCTCAAAAACAGTTCTAACATCCTCTGCGACGGCACCCAAATATCTTTCAAACACATGTGTGATATAATTATTATATATGGAAATTTCAATTTTTTTAGCAAAATTCATAGGGATTTATTTAATAATAGAAGGACTTTTGGCTCTTTTGATGCATAAAGAAATAATTCCAATTATTTCTGAAATAAAAAACAAAGCCGGCTTTTTATTATTGGGGAATATTATTACTATTATTGGTCTTTTAATTGTTATTAGTCATAACATTTGGGTTAGTTACCATCAATTCTTTATTTCTTTGATTGGTTGGATTATTTTAATAAAAGGTCTTTTAATTATATTCTTACCCCCAAATACAACAAAAGAAATGATAGCTTTTTTCAATAAACCAATTTTTTATAATATTAATGGAATAATTTCTATTTCCATCGGTCTTTGGTTGACCTATTTTGGATTTATTGTTTAAAAAAAATACCTTGCTCTCTTTTTTGATTTGTGTAGAATTAAACTTACTAAAAATTAATTAAATTAAACAATTATGAATAAAAAACAAGGAAATGTTGCAATTGCAATAGCGATAATCATCGCTGGGTTGATTATTGCGGGTGCGGTTATGATTACAAATAGAGGTAATGTTAATGATCCAGTTAACAGTCATTCTAATAATCAACAAAGTGAAGCTGATCCAACAAGCATTAATCCGATTGATGAGAGTGATTGGGTTTTGGGAGATATAAATGCACCAGTTAAAATTGTTGAGTATTCAGACACAGAATGTCCATTTTGTGGTCGTCTTCACGAAACACTTAAAGAATTGTTACCAGAATATGAAGGACAAGTTGCTTGGGTTTATAGACACTTTCCTGTAAAACAAATTTCACCGATTACTGCTAATGCTCAGGAATGTGTTGGTGAATTGGGGGGTAACGATGCTTTTTGGAGTTTTTCTGATAAGGTTTACAAAGAAGCCGGCAATAATGGGGGAACTAATCTAGAAATGTTGCCACAATATGCTACAGAATTAGGAATTAATGAAGAAGAATTTGTTCAGTGTATGGAAGATTTTAGACATCGAGAAAAAATTGAAAAAGACTTCAACAATGCGGTAGCAACTGGTGGTAGAGGAACTCCACATTCTATAATTCTTGGTCCAAACGGTGAGACAATTCCAATTAGTGGTGCTTTACCAAAAGAAAATTGGCAATCTCAAATTAACGAACTTCTACAATAATAATGTGTCTTCTGGTATAATTTTGTTATGGATCCGGAAATCAAGATTATTAAAACAAATGACAATCAAATAGAAAATCAAGAAAAACTTCATCAAGAAATTGATCAGGTTATTGGTGAGAATAACAAAAGAAACTACTTAGTATTTATTTTATTCATCTTTCTTTTTATTGTCTTCTTACTATTCACCTTATTTTTTAGAAACTAAAATGTTTATTTTAGATGGGAAAAAAATAAATCAGGGAATAGCTTCTGAATTAAAAGAAGCTATTTCTGATTTAAAAAGAAAACCCAAATTGGCTATTATTCAAGTTGGTGATGAAATTTCCTCAAACATCTATATAAAAAAGAAAATTGAATTTGCTGAAAAAATTGGTGCAACTGTTGTTCATAAAAAGATTGACCAAAATCTAAGCAGTAAAGATTTATTAGATTTAATTATTGATTTTAACCGAGATATTTTTGTTAATGGAATTATTGTTCAATTACCAATTCCGAATCATTTTGATCAAAAAACAATATTACAATCAATTTCTAAAGAAAAAGATGTTGATGGCATGAATCAATCTTCTTTCTCACCAGCCGTTAGTAGGGGTATTGTTACTTTGTTAGAAAAAAATAATATTAAAATTGTAAATCAAAAAATTGTAATTATTAATAATTCAGAATCTGTTGGTAAACCAACAGCGGCTATTCTTGAAAAAAAAGGAGCCGGTGTTGAAAATTACGATAAAGATACAAAAAATTTAAAGGAAAAAACTAAACAAGCAGATATTATTATTACTGCAATTGGTCAGCCAGAGATTATTGATGAAAGTTATCTATCAGAAGGGCAAATCGTAATTGATGTTGGAATTTCGAGAAAGAATCAAAAAATTTGTGGTGACCTGAAAAAAAACTTAAATTTAGAATTAAAGGCCTATTCTCCAGTCCCTGGTGGTGTTGGTCCAATGACGGTCGCTTCTCTTTTTGAAAATTTGTTGGACGCCTATCAAATGCAACAAAAATGATTTTATTGTATAATCCTTTAATTAGCAGTTTAATTAAAAATTATGAATAGATTTTTTAATGATATTAGGTTTGCTCTTTCTTGGGGAATTTTATCTTTGGTGGTCGTTTGTCTTTTCGTTGCTATTTTCTTGGTTTCAAAAACTTTCGTAGATAATGATGCACAAAATTATCCTAAAACAATTTCTGTTAGTGGAAAAGGGGAAGTTATTTCAATTCCGGATATTGCTAGTTTTAATTTTTCTATTATTGAAAGTTCAGAAAACGTTTCTTCTGCGCAAGCTTTGGCTACAGAAAAAGCTAATAAAGTATTAGATTTTTTAAAAAAATCAGGAGTTGAAGAAAAAGATTTGAAAACAACTGGGTATAATATTTATCCGAAATACGAGTGGATTCAACCACAATGTTTTTCAGAAATTAATTGTCCTCGTGGGGAAAATAAATTAGTTGGATATGAAGTTAATCAAACTATTAGTGTAAAAGTTCGTGACACAGAAAAAGCAGGAGAATTACTTTCAGGAATTGGTAATTTTAATGTTTCAAATGTTAGCGGTTTGAATTTTCAAGTTGATGATGAAGATGCTGTTATTGAACAAGCAAGAGTATTGGCGATTGAAGATGCCAAAGACAAGGCAAAAAAATTGACTAAAAGTTTAGGTGTTAAATTGGGTGATGTTGTCGGTTTTAATGAAGATTCAGGATTTTATCCACAAGCAAGATTTATGGAAGCATCTTTTGATGAAGGATTGGGTGGTGGAATTTCTGCTTCTCCTCAAATCCCAACTGGTGAAAATACTATTATTAGAACAGTTTATATTATTTACGAATTAGACTAAATTGACACAAAAAAATAATATGATACGATAATATTTAAGAAGGCCCGAGAGGGCTTTTTTAAATACAAAAAACTATGAAAATTTTTGATTATATAAAAGAGACAAAAGGAGAAATGAAGCATGTTAGTTGGCCAACGAAAAAACAAATTACAATTTACACAATTTTGGTTATTTTAATTTCTATCTTGGTGGCTATTTATCTTGGTGCTTTTGATATGATTTTTACCGAAATCGTTAATAAATTTCTTCTTTAATTATTAATTTAAATTTATTTATTTATGAATAAACAACAACCAAACAGAGATCGTAATTGGTATGCAATTCATACATATGCTGGTTATGAAAATGCCGTTGCTAAAAATCTTCAACAAAGAATTGATTCTCTGGGCATGCAAGACAAAATTTTTAACGTTCTTGTCCCAATAGAGAAAAAAATTAAAATAAAAGGAAACAAAAGAGTAGAAGTAGAAGAAAAAATTTATCCTGGGTATGTTATGGTTGATATGATTGTAACAGATGATTCTTGGTATGTTGTTAGAAATACTCCTCGTGTGACGGGTTTTGTTGGGTCTGGTGTTTATCCTGTACCTCTTTCAAAAAAAGAAGTAGACGAATTATTTAATCGTATGAATACTGATACAGCTAAACATAAAATTGATTTATTGACTGGCGATGTCGTGGTTGTTGTTGATGGTCCATTCAAAGAATTAGAAGGTCGTGTCGAAGAGGTTGATGAAGACAATGGTAAAATCAAGGTTAATGTTTCAATGTTTGGTCGAGAA
>CAZRAX010000004.1:5091-9402 GCA_964598245.1 uncultured Candidatus Saccharibacteria bacterium
ACTTGATTTCTTGCAAGTTAAGAAAATATAAGGTAATCTAGCTTTTACATTATTATGGCAAAGAAAATATTAAAACAAATCAAAATTCAAGCACCCGCAGGAAAAGCAACTCCTGCTCCACCCCTAGGTCCAGTTTTGGGTCAGGCTGGAATTAATATTGGTGAGTTTGTTAATCAATTTAATGGTGCTACTCAAGACAGAATGGGAGAAATTGTCCCAACAATTATTACAGTTTATGATGATCGTAGTTTTGACCTGACTTATAAAACTGCTCCTGCATCAGGAATGATTTTGAAGGCAATTGGGCAAAAGAGTGGTTCAGGTTCAAACCTTACTAAAAAAGTTGGTTCAATTACGCGTCCTCAATTAGAAGAAATCGCCAAAACAAAAATGGAAGATTTAAATGCAAATGATTTAGAAGCGGCAGTTAAAATTATTGAAGGAACTTGTCGCTCAATGGGTGTTGAGGTTAAATAAAGATTTAAATGTTGATGACGCGTTCTGTATTTTAGAACTGTGTTGTGTTTAGAACAATTTTTTAAAAAATCGGCAGTGATGTCGGTTTTTTTGTTGTTTATCATTTTGTCTCATTATTTTGGACTTAAGATAAATAAAAGCCACCCGATTTGGGTGGCTTGATTTAATTGCAGGCAATGTGGCGATCCTATAGAATCTTCTGGATTTTACTATCGAACTTGCACTACTTCTACTTCGCAAAAGTAGTTTGGGTCTTCGAGGCGGAATCTGTTATAGATTCCGGTAAAACCACAGTGATTATAATGTGGAAATTTTACCGATGCTTCGATGTTCTCATGGCGGTCTTTTGGAGTAATCTTGGTAATTATGAGTTTATTACAATAACTCAGAAATAACCTGTAGATTTCACCACCACCGATAACAAAGACTTTTGGGTCTCTATCAGCGTAGCTCTCAAATCGCTTAGCTTCTTCAAGTGCTTCTTCGACAGAGTGCACGACAACTACCATTGGTCCATGATCACTATCTTGTATTTCGAGACCTTCGATTTTGTAATTTGGGTCACGACTCAAAATAATGTGTGGTCGTCCAGGAAGTGGTTTTGGAAATGTTTCAAAAGTTTTTCGACCCATAATAAGTGGGTGACCAGGTTGTCCTTTGGGGCCTTTGGTTGTTCTTTTGAAATGTTTGAAATCTTCAGGGATTCTCTTCCATGGTAGACGACCATCGTCATGTCCAATTGATCTGGTCCAAGGGCACATTGCTGCGATTGCTACTATTTCTATTCCTTCTGTGTTCATTCCGTTCTTTCTGTTTGGGTTTGTATTTCAGTATTAAGTCTGTTTCTCATATTACTTATTTATCTAAGTTTGTAAATGTTGTCTTTTGGGGTGGATGGTGGTAATGTTCAAACTAGAAACACCAAACTTAACCAAATTATAGAAAGGAAAACAAATCATGAATGTATTAGGTTTTATTGATCCTTACAAATCAAATCTCGATCATCGGATCGTTTCTGATCTCGATGAAATGAAAAAGAGAGTTAACGCAATTCGTACAGCTGCCAATGGTAACTGTACTATTGTTTTGACCCAAGGAACTTGGGATATCAAACATGTTGGTCATGATCGATATCTTGAAAGTGCTCGTTCGCAAGGGGATTTCTTGATTGTTGGAGTCGATAGTGATACCAAAGTGCGCAAGCGCAAAGGCAAACATCGTCCAGTTGTTAATCAGGATGAACGAATGGAATCAGTTTGTCACACTCGTTATGCCGATCTCGTCATTTTAAAAGACGATGACTGGGGTAAATGGGGTTTGACCAAAGCTGTTCAGCCGGATATTTTGATTGCAACAGAAGAAACTTACTCTGACGAAGAAATTGATGAACTTGAAAATGGATATTGCAAAAAAGTTTTAGTTTTACCTACTCAGGCTGAAACTACAACTTCTGCAAAAGTTCGGAAACTTTTGATTGATGGTTTAGATAATTTATCTAATCTCATGTCTCAAAAATTCCCAGCACTTCTCAAAGAATGTGTTGATGATGTTCTTAATAGCCATAAAAAACCTGAAAAGGAGGATAAGAAATGAAAACAGCAATAGTTGCATATATTCCAGTTCTCCACCAGGGCTACATCAACTTCTTCAGCGAATTTCCATACAAAGATATTTTTGTTATGGGAAGGTCCTTAACGCATCATCACCGGTCATTTCAGAAAGATATTAGGGCTTTGTTGCCTCGTGTTTCTAGAAAAGCTGTTGAAGCTCTCAATCTTTTTGATTCTGTCAAAATTATTGATATAGAAACAATATCGCTTCTTGATTCGTACCAAAAAATCGTCCTTCCAGATGAAGATATTTCTCGTGAATTTGCAGAAAAGTATTGCACTGAGAAAAAAGTTTTATTTGGAAAGACATTTTTGCGTTGGGATAGTGATAATTCTAAAGCTCACCGAGAAATTGATAATGTTTTAGAAATTGAACTTGATTCAAAAGGTTCGAAAATTCTAAAACAAATTGTTTCAGAGTCTGAAAAGAGTGCTGATCAATATCGTCAAGTTGCCGCAGCAGTTTTCAAAAGAGGAGAGTTTTGTTTTGCAACGCACAACAAAATTGTTCCTTTAATTTACACTTATTTCTACGAAGGTGATCCTCGTAGTCAGTTTAAAAAAGGTGTAAATATTGATTCCTCTCTTTCGCTTCATGCTGAACAAGGTTTAATTACCACAGCTGCTAGAAAAGGTATTCCTCTCGATGGGGCAGAGATGATGGTTACGGATTTTCCGTGTCCTATTTGTGCCAAGCTTATCGCTTACTCCGGTATCAAGAGAATTTATTACCTCAAGGGGTATGCGATGCTTGATGGAGAACGAATCCTTCGAGACAAGGATGTCGAGATTTGCAAAATCAAAACCGCCTAGATAACTAGGCGGTTTTTTCTTTACTTTTTATAACCGATTTTAATTCGAATAGGATCCGAGTTTTTGTCTTTGTCGTTTCCTCCAACAATAACATGGGCGTGTAAATGACGAACACTTGAACCGTTTCCAGGTCCACCGTATCGCATCACGAAAGCTCCTGATTTGATTTGGTATTTTTGGTTAATCCAATCGTAAAGTTTGAAAAGATCTAATCTTTCATCGTTAGAAAGTTCTGAAAAATTACTTGTGTGTTTACTCTTTAAAACAAAAAGAAAGTGGTGAACAACTCCTTCGTACGGTGTATCATTTTCAGTAACTAGCCAGCTGTCATTTTCTTTCAAGATTTCTGACTTATGAGTTTTTGAAAATTGATCCATGCAAAAAGGACATTTACCACTGCGATTAATTTCTTCATACCGAAATCTTTGTTCTTCGCTACGAGTTTCTTTTGGATCTACAAACTGTTCTTTCATATCTTTAATTACATTATAAAAAATACCCACACAGTGCAACTGTGTGGGTATGTAAATTAAAAAATTAGACCGTCGCGGGGAACTTGATTTCCGGATGTGGATAATAATCCTCCAGAATGAAATCTTCGTGGCGATAAGAGAATATATCTTTCTTATCATGAAGAAGTCTCAGAGCTGGAAAAACTCGAGGTTCTCGAGAGACCAGTTCTTCGATTTTGTCCATCTGATCCTCATAGACATGAGCATCAATCACGTAGTGAATGTATTCACAGGGTTCCAGATTCAGAACATTTGCAACTATTAGAAGGAAGGCAAAGTACTGAATCATGTTGTTTGGAATACCGACCGGAAAATCTCCACTACGCTGGCTCATGTGTAGAGTCAGCTTTCCATCAAAAATGAAAAACTGCATCCACCCATGACAAGGGCAAATTACCACCTTTTGGTCAAAATGTTGACCACGAAAGGTGTAGAATGGAATCCACGGAGAGATCAAATGAGTTTTGAGCTCTGGCCTTTCTTTCATCTGTTGGATCACTGCCGAAATTTGATTAAATCCACCACCACCAGGCATTGGAAAATCTGCAAAGGCAGCTCCATAAGAGCCTGGTCCATTGTCGCCGGCATTCAGTCCTCTTTTATTGCATTTTTCTGGCAACAAAAAGTGTCGCCACCAATGACATCCGTACTTTGAAATTTCTTCATGGGTACGAGCGCCGTTAATGAATGCAATCAGTTCGCCAATGGCTTGACGCCAAATGGTTGGAACAGTTTTGCGTTTCGGAGAAAAATCTCTCTCTGTTGGCAAGGGACAACCATTTTCAACAGGGAATCGCATTTGAATCCCAACGTATGTTTTGGTTCTGACACCGGAGGCGGCTTCCCGCATGACACCTTCGTCCATAATCAAACGAATGGCATCTTGATACTGGAAATCG
>CAZRAX010000004.1:9412-26732 GCA_964598245.1 uncultured Candidatus Saccharibacteria bacterium
GTCTTTGTATGGTAAATAGGGAATATTCATTTTTATTTAAGGTTCAGATTTTTGTTTCTAAACTGAATACTACTTTTATTATAAAAAAATGCAAATTTCATTGCCTAAAACCACTTTTTAGTCTAATCTTTACTTATAAAAACATTTCAAACCTATGAAAGACAAAAAAATCCAAAATTTAATAACCTCAGAAGAAGCTCGTCAAAAAAGTACTGTTAATTTAATTGCTTCAGAAAATTATGTCTCCGCTGATGTTTTATCGGCTCTGGGTTCTGTCTTAACTAATAAATATGCAGAGGGTTATCCGGGGGATCGTTACTATGCTGGCAATGAAATTATTGACGAAGTTGAAAAACTTTGTCAGAAAAGAGCGTTGGAAACTTTTGATCTTTCTCCAAAGAAATGGACTGTTAATGTTCAATCGTTATCTGGTTCTCCTGCTAACATGGTTGTTTATTTTGGATTAATGCCCAAAACAAAAAACGGTCGTCTAGCGAGTGGTAAAATTATGGGAATGGATCTTTCTCATGGCGGGCACCTCTCTCATGGTTTTAAAGTATCAGCAACAGGGACAATTTGGCAACAAATTCCCTATGGTGTTGATCAAAAAACTGAAAAGCTGAATTACGGTGAGCTTAAAAAAAATGCCAAGAAAAACAAGCCAAATATTATTGTTGCTGGGTTTACTGCCTATCCTCGTACAATTGACTGGAAGCGGTTTCGTGAAATTGCCGATTCCTGTGGAGCAATTTTGATGGTTGATATGTCACATATTGCTGGATTAATTGCGGGCGGTCAATATCCTTCACCTTTTAAATATGCTGATGTTGTCACCTCTACAACTCACAAAACTCTTCGTGGCCCGCGAAGCGCTCTGATTTTTTCTCGTCTTGATCTAAAAGATGAAAATGGAAAAACTTTTGCTTCAAAAATTGATAAAGCTGTTTTCCCGGGTCTGCAGGGTGGCCCCCACCAAAATCAAATCGCAGCCGTTGCCGTTGCCTTGAAAGAAGCTCAATCTGCTAGCTTTAAAAAATATGCAAAGCAAATCAAGTTAAATGCTATTACTTTGGCTGACGAATTACAGCGATTAGGTTGGCGAATTGTTTCTGGCGGAACAGATTCCCACCTGATTTTGGTTGATGTTTGGAATGATGGAGAAAAAAATAAAGATGGTGCAGGTGGAATTACTGGCAAGCAAGCAGAAATCTTATTAGAAAAAGCCGGGATTATTATTAATAAAAATACTATTCCGTATGACAAAAGAAAACCAACTGATCCATCAGGAATTCGTTTGGGGACTGCGGCTGAAACTACTCGTGGTGCCAAAGAGTCCGATTTTATAAAGATTGCTCGCAGAATTGATGAGGTTTTGAGAAAAGCCATATAAGGCTTATAATAATTATTATGAAATCAGAAAATGAAAACAGTCGTAATATAGATTTTTTATACGAAATTGGGTCACTTAAAAATGTTTCTCGTCTGTGGCAACAAATTCTTGGGACACCCGTTTCAAATAATATTGAGCATTCTTTTAGGGTAATGATGATTGCTTTAGTGATTGCCCGTATTGAAAAAAGGGGGGATGAAGAGAAAATTATGAAGATGGCGCTTTTCCATGATGTGTGCGAATCAAGAAGTGTTGATATTGCTTTTGTACATCGTAATTATGTTGATCGTCAAGAAGATAAATCAGTTAAAGATCAATTAATGGGGACTGTTTTTGAAGGGGACATTGAAGAATTATTAAATGAATATAAAGAACGAAAATCAATAGAGTCACAAATTGTAAAAGATGCTGATAATTTGGAGTGTGATTTTGAATTAAAGGAACTTGAAAAGAAGGGTTCAAAAACTGCAGAAAAATTCCAACAGACAAATCGCCCAGATGTTGCCAAAAAACTTTTTACAGATTCTGCTAAAAAATTGTGGCAACAAATTCAGGATTCTGATCCTGATCATTGGCATCTAGACCTTAATCATAATTGGGCAAAGTCGGATGGGTTTAATAAGTAGTATTTTTAGTAAATGCAAAAAGAACTCAAAAAATTAATACAAAAATTAGTTAGTGCCGAAGCAAATATCGACGACACTGCTTTTACCATTGAGCATCCTGCTGATTTGTCACATGGTGATTACTCAACCAATGTGGCAATGGTTTTGGCTAAACAACAGGATAAAAATCCACACGAACTGGCAAAAAATCTTGTTGAAAAAATGCTTCAAAAAGTCAGTGCAGATCAAAATAATCAAATCGAAGAACCTTATGATTTGATTGAAAAAATTGAAGTTGCTGGACCTGGGTTTATAAATTTCTATTTAAAACCAGAATTTTTTGTGCGTGAGATTCAAAAAATTCTACATTTTGAAAATAATTATGGTCGTAGCAAGCGCCTCGAAGGTAAAACTATTTTAATTGATTACACAGATCCAAACCCTTTCAAGCAATTTCATATTGGTCATTTGATGTCTAATACTATCGGTGAAGCGCTGGCTCGGATTTTCCAGTGGAATGGTGCCAAAGTCATTCGTCTTTGTTATGGTGGTGATGTTGGTCCACATGTTGCTAAAACTATTTGGGGGATGAAACAAATGCGAAGTGCTTTTCCGCATGATACTGATTCTCTCACTGATAAAACAAAATTTTTGGGTGATGCTTATGTTTTAGGTGACAGGGCTTATCAAAATTCATCTGAGGGTGATAAATTAGACGGAATTCCTGATGGCGCTAAAGCCGAAATTGATGAAATAAATAAACGCGTTTATCAATTATTTGATGACACTAAAGAGAATGATGATCCAGATATTGAAGTTTATTTTCAAAAAGGCAAGACTTGGTCGTTAAAACATTTTGATGAGATTTATGAAAAACTTGGAACGACTTTTGATCATCAAGTTTTTGAAAGTAGTACTTTTCCAATTGGAGAAAAAATTGTTCGTGAAAATACACCTGCTGTTTTTGAATTATCAGAAGGAGCGATTGTTTATCGTGGTGAAAAAGAAGGGCTTCATACTAGAGTATTTATTAATTCAGCAGGATTGACGACTTATGAAGCCAAAGACCTTGGGCTTGCTATTTATAAAGAAAAAGAAATTACTAGAAAAATTAAAGATTTTAATGCCTCAATTATTATTACTGCCAATGAACAAAAAGAATATTTTAAAGTTGTTTTGTCGGCTTTGGCTAAAATTTCACCTGAAATTGCTAAAAAAACTAAACATTTTTCACATGGAATGATGAAGTTTACTGAAGGAAAAATGTCTTCAAGAAAGGGCAATATTATTACTGGAGAAAAATTAATTTTTAATATGGAAAGCATGGTCGCAGAAAAAATTGCTGATCGTGATTTTGAATCTGATGAAGCTGAAAAAATTAAGACTGATATTGCAATTGGTGCGATTAAATATTCAATTTTAAAACAGGCTATTGGTCGCGATATTGTTTTTGATCCAAAAAATTCAATTTCATTTGAAGGAGATTCTGGTCCTTATTTGCAATATACTTATTCAAGGGCAAAATCGGTTGTTGATAAGGCAAGTGAGCGAGGAATAAAAGTCGTAGATATTTTGAGAGACGAGGACGGTAAGGTGGGTGATTTTTCAAAGCGCGAGCCGACAACTCTTGAAAAGAAAATCTATCGCTTCCCAGAAGTAATAGAAAAAGCCTACGAAGAATTTGCTCCGCAACAAATTGTGACTTTTGCGACAGATTTAGCGGGGGAATTTAATTCATTTTATGGTTCGACTCAAATTTTGGATGATGGAGCGGATCAAGAATACAAAGTCGCTCTTGCAAAAGCGGTGATGTATACGATTGCTAATGCTTTGAAAGTTTTAGGAATCAAAGTGCCGGAGAGGATGTAATCTCGCCCAATTGTCAGATTGGTGTGCGGGGTTTTTGTGTAATAAAATCTTTTTAAAATCATAGCTTGATTTTCGTATAATTATATATATAATAAAATTTATTAAAAAATAATAAAAATTATTATGAACAATATTAGTATACCAATCAAAAAAGAATATTTAGAATTTATTGACTCTGTTGTTGATAAGGGTGATTTTGATAGTCGCTCTCAATTTATTCGTAACGCTATCAAAAAAATGATTGAAGAAAAAGAAATTGAAGAAATTCATGAAGCTTCAAAAATGGCTAAATTAGGTGAAGTATTTGAAGGGGATATTGATCAATTAGTTAAAAAGCATGCTTAAAATTTTTTATACAAAACACTTTTTAAAACAATATAAAAAACTTTCTCCTTTTTTAAAAAAGAAAACTAAACAATCTATAAATGAATTTCAAAAAAACCCTAAAGACAAAAGTCTTAATGCACATAAATTATCTGGACCCTTATCAAATTTCTATTCTTTTTGTGTTGATTATAAATATAGAGTAGTTTTTGAAATCGATAAAAAAAATAATCAAATTATTTTGTTAAAAATGGGTGGTCATGAAATTTATCGGTAGTTAATATTCTATGAACTAGACTTCTTTTCTTCACTTCAAATATCCAAAAAAAGTGCTAAGATAACACTATTATGACTGACGATAAAAAAGGTGGTGCTGATTTCCCACCTAAAACAGAGCAAATTGCTCAACAAAAGTCGCAAGTTCAAAACTCTGCCACAGATTCAGCACAAAAATCACAAAATACAGAAAGAGAAGAAAGAGTTCTTCGCTTTTGGCAAAATAATGAAATTTTTGAAAAGTCTCTAGAAAAAAATTCACCAAAAGGAGAATTTGTTTTTTATGATGGGCCTCCTTTTGCTACCGGTAAGCCTCATTATGGTCACATTCTGGCAGGAACTATCAAAGATATTATTCCAAGATATAAAACAATGCAGGGTTATCATGTTGATCGTCACTGGGGTTGGGATTGTCATGGACTACCAATTGAGAGTCTGATTCAAAAAGAAAATAATTTGAATACCAAAAAAGATATCGAAGCATTCGGTATTAAAAATTTCAATCAAGCCGCTAAAGCCAGCGTTTTTCGTTATGATTCCGATTGGAAAGAGATTGTTCCGCGAACTGGTCGTTGGGTAGATATGGAGGACCAATACACCACTATGGATAATAATTTCATGGAATCTGTTTGGTGGGGCTTTAAAAAACTTCACGATAAGGGACTTGTTTATGAAAATTTTCGTTCAATGCACATTTCTCCACTACTTGAAACCCCGCTTTCAAATTTTGAAGTTAATCAAAACTACAAAGATATTACGGATATATCTGTTTACGCCAAGTTTCAACTAATTGATGTTGATGATTTGATTGGGAATACACTGGCCGAAGCTTATCAAAAAGCTGATCAAAAAATTTATTTAGTTGCATGGACAACAACTCCATGGACACTTTTTGGCAATACTGCTTTGGCTATTAATTCAAAAATTACTTATGTCAAAGTTGCTGTTTCTACTGAATCGTCCGAAAAAGAAATTATTATCATTGCCAAAGATCGAGTTGAAAAAGTTTTAGAAGAAAAAGAATACGAAATTATTAGTGAAATTTTAGGGAATGATTTGGTTGGTAAAAAATATATTCCAGTTTTCAAACATTATTACAAAAATAACAAATTAGAAAATTATCAAAACGGCTGGAAAGTCTACTCTGCTGATTTTGTAACTACCGAAGATGGAACAGGGATTGTTCATATTGCTCCTGCTTTTGGTGAAGATGATTTACAAATGGGACAAAAAGAAAATTTACCATTTATTCAGCATGTAAATCTTGATGGAACAATTAAAGAAGAAATCCCTGAATTGGCAGGACGACAAGCTAAACCAAAATCAGATGAAAAAGAGCCGAATAAACATCAGGAAACCGATATTGAAATTTTGAAAATATTGGCAGCTGACAATAAGCTTTTCAAAAAAGAAAAATATACTCACAGTTACCCACATTGCTGGAGAACTGGTGCACCTCTTTTGAATTATGCTCTTTCTTCTTGGTTTATTAAAGTTACTGATTTTAAAAATAAGATGTCTGCCCTTAACAAAAAAATTAATTGGGTACCAGATTATGTTGGTGAAAAAAGATTTGGTAATTGGCTAGAGAATATCAAAGATTGGGGAGTCTCCCGAAGCCGTTTTTGGGGAACACCAATTCCAATTTGGAAATCGGAAGATGGTTCTGAAATTGAAGTTTTGGGTTCGGTGGCTGATATTAAAGCAAAAACTAAATCTAATAATAAGTATTTCTTGGCTCGACATGGTGAATCTGATCATAATGTTAAAAAATTCTTGAATTCTGATAATACGGTTATTTCTAACTTAACTGATAAAGGTAAAAAGCAAGCCCAAAAAGCTGGACAAAAATTAAAAGGTCAAAAGATTGACTATCTATTTTGCTCACCCCTAAAAAGAACTAAAGATACTGCCGAAATAATTACTAACATTATTGATTTTCCAAAAGATCAAATTATCTTTGATGATCGAATTCAAGAAACTCAATTTGGTATTCTCAATGGTCAAAGCGGTAGAGAATATAGCAAACTTTTCCAAAATGTTTTGGATAAATTTACCATTGCTCCGGAGGGGGGTGAAACAATCGCAGATATTCGTCGTAGAATTGGTGATTTTATTTATGATCTTGATTCAAAATATCAAAACAAAAATATTTTGATTGTGACTCATGAATATCCAACCTGGGCTTTTCTTGGTGTAAGAGATGGATTAGATAATAAACAAATGGCAGATTTAAAAGAGTTAGGTAAAGATTTTGTTCCAACTGGTAATTTGATTGAATATGATTTTGCATCATTGCCACACGATGATGATTATATTTTAGATTTGCATAGACCATATATCGATGAAATTATTTTTGAAAAAAATGGTAAAACAATGTATCGAATCCCAGATATTTTTGATGGATGGATGGATTCTGGATCGATGCCATTTGCTGCACCACATTATCCATTTGAAAATAAAATGTCACCAGGTGGTTTTCTAAAATCATCCAAAAATTTCCCAGCTGATTTTATTGCCGAGGGGCTAGATCAAACTAGGGGGTGGTTTTACACACTTCTGGTTCTCAATGCTGGGCTTTTTGACAAGAGTCCTTACAAAAATGTTGTTGTTAATGGTCTTGTATTGGCAGAAGATGGGCAAAAAATGTCAAAGAGTTTGAGAAATTATCCTGACCCAGGATTAATTATTGATAAATATGGAGCAGATGCAATTCGTTATTATATGGTTTCATCTCCAGCTGTTCAATCAGAGCCACTGAATTTTACTGAAAAAGGTGTTGATGAAATTCAAAAGAAAATTATTCAAAGATTTTTGAATGTTATCTCTTTCTATGAACTTTATAAAGATTCAATTTTTGATAAAAAAGAATCACAAATAAAAGATAATTTTGATAGACCAAATAGTGAAAACTTACTTGATCAATGGATTATTGCTCGTTTAGATGAAGTTTTATTTGAAACCACAAAAGGTCTTGATAGTTATAATCTTGATGATGCTTGCAGACCATTTTTTGATTTTGTTGATGATCTTTCAACTTGGTATTTGCGTCGTTCCAGAGACAGAATTAAAGGAGATAATGTTGATGATAAAGAAATAACTTTAAAAACCCTATCTTATGTTATTTTTGAATTTTCAAAAATCGTTTCTCCATTTATGCCTTTTGTAGCTGAGACAGTTTATCAAACAATTACTGGTTACAATTTTAAAAATTCTAAAAAAAGTATACATCTTTTGTCTTGGAGTACCCCAAGAGGAATTGATCGTGAGATTCTTGATCAAATGAAAAAAGTCAGAAATGTTGTGGGGATGGCATTAGAGGCTCGTGATATTAATAAAATTAAAGTTCGCCAACCACTTCAAAAAATTACAATCGGAATTGAATTAGATGATCAACTAAAAAATATTATTGCCGAAGAGATTAATGTCAAAGAAGTTCTTTTTGATGAAAAACTTGATCAAAAAGAAATTAATCTTGATACAAATATTACGGAAGCGCTTCGACAAGAGGGAGTTGTCCGTGAATTAGTTCGTTTCATTCAATCTTATAGAAAAGAATTAAAACTTCATCCAGCAGATAAAATTAAAATTCAAATAAAAACTTCAAATATTGATTTAATAAAAAAGTTTGATAATTACATCAAAAAAATTGTTAATGCAAAAAAAATTGATTTTGCTGATTCTGTTTTAGGTAAAGATTTTGACATCAACAATATTAAATTTATTATCAAAATTAAAAGGTAGTTTTTCACTATGCATCATATTAACAAGACTGATTCCTTGGTTTTAAATAGTCAGAACTTGAGAGAATCTGACAAACAACTTATCTTATTAACAAAAGATTTTGGTCTTTTGAAAATTATAGCTCAGGGGGTTAGAAAAATAGAATCAAAATTACGACCTTCAATTCAAGATTATTCTTTTTGTCAGATTGCTTTTGTTTCTGGTCGTGCTGGTTTTAGATTAACTAATGCCCGAATTGAAAAAACTCTATTATTAGAAATTAAAAATCAAAAAATTCTTCAATCTATTTTGAGGTCACTTAACTTGATTGAAAGATTGGTTTGGAGTGAAATTAATGATGGGCTTTATGATTTGGTTTATGACTTTTGTAATTTTATTATTAAAAATCAAAATAGAATTCTTCATCAACAACAGATTCATACCATTGAGTCCCTTTTTGTTCTTAATATTTTAAACAAACTTGGCTATGTTGATAATCAAAAATATGGCGAGTATTTAAATCAAAAAATATCTCTTGAATTAATCAATGATTTTAGTGACACAGATAGAAAAAATTTAAATAAGGTTATTAACCAGTCAATTAAAGAATCTGGTCTATAAATTTGTTATAATATAATTCAAATGGAAACTTATAATAATCATGGTAAAAATAATGTTGATAAGCTTCAAAGAAAGCTGTATGAAAAGGATTTTTCTATTAGAAGACGACCAAGATCAGAATTAGAAAAAAAAGATTATAATTTAGAAGGTGATTGGAAAGATGAATCTAAAAAAGAAAAAGATCCTTTTGATGTTTCTAAAATTAAACCCCGACGAAATGGTATGGGTTTTTTCGGTTATTTAATGGTTTTTGCCGCTTTGTTTTTTGTTGCTTCAGTTGGCTATGCTAGTTATATTTTCTTTTTTGCTAGTCAAGAAATTTCTGCTAATGCTGTTGATATCAATATTTCTGCTCCAGTTTCAATTAGTGCTGGGGAAATATTATCAACTGATTTGATTATTCAAAATAACAACCCAATTCCATTAAAATCAGTTGATTTAATTGTTGAATATCCTAATGGAACAAAATCATCAGAAGATTTTGTTACAGACTTAAAAAGGACAAGGGAAAGTTTGGGAACTATAAATTCTGGACAAGTTGTTAGAAAAACTGTTCAGTCTGCTCTTTTCGGAGAAGAAGGAGACAGCAAAGAAATTTCTGTTCAGCTGGAATATCAGGTTGATGGATCTAATGCAATTTTTAATAAGAAAAAAGTTTTTAATGTTATTTTAAATGCTGCTCCAGCCCGAGTTACCGTCTCTGGTATAAAAGAAGTTTCTTCTGGACAAGAAATTGAATTAATCGCAACCGTAATTTCAAACTCTAATACCGAATTAAAAAATTTAATGGTTACAGCAGTGTATCCGTTTGGTTTTAGTTTTGTCGAGGCAGATGTTGAACCAGCCTTTTCAAATAATATTTGGGTTATTGATTCTATTGCACCAAATGATCAAAAGGTTATCAAAATTAAGGGAATAATTAATGGTCAAAATGAGGAAGAGCGAGTTTTCAAATTTAATACAGGTTTAGTTGATCAAAATAATAGTGAAAGAATGGGAATTGTGTTTAGTAATTTTGTTCATGACATCCTTATTAAAAGGCCGTTTATTGGACTTAATATTTTATTGAATAATTCTAATCAATCAGTTGTTGCTGTAAATAGTGGTTCAACTGTTGCTGGTGAGATTGTTTTTTCAAATAATACCAGCGATACAGTTAGAAATCTCGATGTTCGGTTAAATATCGAGGGTGATGTTATAAATGAAAAAAGTATTTCAGGTGAAGGAGGTTTTTATAATTCTTCTGATAATACTTTAATTTTTAATACTCAGACAAATAGTGGTCTCAGAGAAATCGCATCAAGAAAAGAGTATAGAATTAAGTTTCAATTTGACCTATTTAATCTTGTTACTTCCGGAGTTTCTTTGAATAATCCAGAAGTTAATATTACTGCTAAAGTTAAAGGAGATAGAATTTATGAAAATAATGTTGAAGAAAAAATAGATCAAGATACTTCTAGGGTTGCCAAAGTGATATCAGATGTTTTTGTTGGAGCCTACACTCTTAGAAGCATGGGTCCTTTTGAAAATACTGGGCCGATACCACCAAAAGCCGAAACTGAATCAACATACACAATTGCTTGGAGTATTTCTAATAATACTAATGATATTGAAAATGCAGTTATTACCGCTGTTTTGCCAAATTACATACAGTGGGCAAATAAAGTAAGTCCAACTAATGAAGTTTATAATTATGATGAAAATTCTCGAAGTTTTACTTGGAATGTTGGGAGTATTCCAGCTGGGACTGGATTTACTAGTAGTGCCAAAGAAATTTTCTTTCAAGTTAAATTCTTCCCAAGTTTAACTCAGATAGGGGAAAGTCCTAATTTATTGAGAGATGTTTTCTTTAGTGCCAAAGATAGCTTTACTGGTACAGATATTAAAATTAGTGGTACTATTCCAAACACTAGGCTAAGTGATGATGATGCTGTTTCTAATCATCAATTTGTGATTGAATAGTAGTTATGTTTTCAAAAATGTTTAAAAAAAATACTAATCAAGAAAATTCAGAAAAAATGGAAAAAATTATTTCCCTTTGTAAAAGAAGGGGTTTTATTTATCAGGGTTCGGAAATTTATGGTGGTTTAGCAGGGACTTGGGATTATGGTCCTTTGGGTGTTGCTTTGAAAAAAAATATTGAAAATATTTGGTGGAAAATGTTTGTTGATAATCGTGACGATATGTATGGAATTGATGCCGCGATTTTAATGAACCCAAATGTTTGGCGTGCAAGTGGACATGTTGATTCCTTTTCTGACCCCTTAATCGAAGACAAAAAAACAAAAAAAAGATATCGTGCAGATCATTTATTAGAAGAAGCTGGTATCAATCCAGCTGGAATGTCAGTTGAAGAAATGTCTGCAAAAATTTCTGAACAAAATATTAAATCACCAGATGGAAATGATTTAGGAGAAGTTCAAAATTTTAAAATGATGTTTGAAACAAAAATTGGTGCTTCAGATGATGCAGGCGTTTCATATCTACGACCTGAAACTGCTGGAGGAATTTTTGTTAATTTTAAAAATATTGTTGATTCTTTTCATCCCAAACTACCATTTGGAATTGCACAAATTGGTAAGGCATTTCGTAATGAAATTGCACCTCGAGATTTTATTTTTCGTGTTCGTGAATTAGAACAAATGGAAATTGAATATTTTGTTCAATCAGAAAACTGGGAAGAACATTTTGAAAAATGGCGAAAAGATATGTGGAATTATGTTGATGCAATTGGTTTACCTCGCGAGATGGTTCATGAATTAGAAGTTTCTGAAGAAGATCGTGCTCATTATTCAAAACGCACAATTGATTTTGAATTTGATTATCCGTTTGGTCGCAAAGAACTTTACGGTTTGGCTTATCGTGGTGATTATGATTTGAGCAAGCACAAAGAAGGAAGCGGAGTTAATATTGAATATGTTGATTCAGAGAATGGTGAAAAGTTAATTCCGCATGTTATTGAACCATCCCTTGGTGTGGGGAGAACAATTTTGGCAGTTTTGTCTAGTGCTTATGCTGAAGATGAAATTGATGGAGAAAAGCGCGCTTTTTTGAAATTGTCACCGTTTGTGGCTCCAATCAAAGTTGCTGTTTTTCCGCTTTTGAAAAATAAACCAGAACTAGTTGAAAAAGCACGTGAAATTTTTGAAATGATTCGTTCTGAAATTCCTCAAATAATGTTTGATACAAACGGAAATATTGGTAAAAGATATCGTCGTCAAGATGAAATTGGAACACCATTTTGTGTAACAATAGATTTTGAAACTATCGAAGCCGACAGTTCCGAAAATGCAGAAATAACAGTTCGAGATCGTGACACTGGTAATCAAGAGAAAGTTAAAATTAAAGAAGTTTTAGAATATTTAAATAAAAAATTAAAATAAAAAACCGCTCCTAGGAGCGGTTTTGTGAGAACTTTGTTCTGGGAATTTTATAATGTTCGGCAGCTTTTTGGTCAATGACCCAACCACCTTCTTTGAGCTCTTCAACATGATTAACTGATGAGTTTACCATACTCCCTTTGACTTTCAAGGTGTTTTTCTCTTTGTTGTAGCTGACAATCCCCAGTCGAAATTTTTGATCTGGTTCTTCGATACAGCCAATAATTATAAGATCAATCTGCTCTGGTGTTATTACCAATTCAAATTTTTTTGAAAATATTGGTAAATTTCTACCATCGATCTGCTGTTCAACTGAAGGAGCCCACATTTCAGCTTCTACATTAATTTTCATTTTCTTTCCTTTTGTTGAAGGTTCTTAATTTAGCTTATCTCAATACATTCATAAAGTAAACCACAAAATATTTTCTATCGAGTTCCTCCGCAGGTGCACGAACAGCACCGAGGACCTGGAACGAGAGAGATAATATTTTGTAGTTTACTTTGGGAGGTGATTTCTGCTAAACTAACCATCATATGAAATATTACAAAGATGTTTTAAAAAATGGAATTCGTATTATTACAGTTCCAATGAAAGATTCACAATCAGCAATTGCCATGGTCGCTGTTGAAGCAGGATCACATTATGAAGATAAAAATATAAACGGGCTTTCTCACTTTTTGGAGCATATGTGTTTCAAGGGGACAGAAAACAGAACAGGTGAACAAATTAATTATGAACTTGATTCACTGGGTGCCGAAACAAATGCTTTTACTGGAGATGAATACACAGGTTATTATGCCAAGGCTCACTCTAAAAAAGTTGGTAAAATTTTAGAGATTGTTTCAGACATGTATCTAAACCCTCTTTTCCCCGAAAAAGATATTGATATTGAAAGAGGTGTAATTATTGAAGAAATTAATATGTACGAAGATCTTCCGATGAGAAAAATTTATGAAGTTTTTGAAAAACTTTTGTATGGAGATCAGCCAGCAGGTCGGTCTATTGCTGGTCCAAAAGAAAACATTAAAAAATTCACAAGAGATGATTTTGTTAAGTATCATCAAACTCATTATGTGCCCCAAAAAACAACTATTATTGTGGCTGGAAATATTAATAGAAAAGAAATATTAAAACAAGTAAAAGAAAAATTTAGTTCTGCAAAAGAGGATAAAATTGTTAAGAAAGCAAAAGTAAAAATTTCTCAAAAAAAACCTGAAATAAAAATTGAAAATAAAAAACTTGATCAAACTCATTTGATGATTGGGTTTCATTCTTTTAAAATGGGGGACAAAAGAAACATAGCGCTTTCTGTTGCAAAAACTATTTTAGGTAGCGGGATGAGTTCTCGTTTATTCAAGAAAATGCGTGATGAATTAGGAATGTGTTATTACACCCGTGCCATGGTTAGTACTGTAACTGATGCTGGAAATTTTGCTGTGGCAACTGGTGTTGCGAATAATCGTGCAGAAGAAGCCGTCTCTGTAATTATTGAAGAATTTAAAAAACTTCGTGATGAGGATATTTCTGAAAAAGAATTAAAAAAAGCAAAAGAGTATCTTTTGGGTAGTATGGCCACTTCACATGAAACTTCTGATTCTTGGGCTGATTTTTATGGTTTTCAAGAGCTTCTACATCAAGAGATTAAAACTTTAAAACAAATTGAAAAAGAAATTAAGGCGGTAACTGTAAAAGATATTAAAAAAGTCTTAAAACAAGTCTTGAAAAATGAAAAATTAAATCTTGCGATGATTGGTCCACACAAAAACATCAGTAAATTCAAAAAATTATTAAAGGTTTAATTTTATATTGAAAAATGATATATTGATTTATATGAAAAACATAAATCAACCAATTAACATAACAATTACCTCAGGGGCAATTATCAAAACCATTTTTTTCCTTTTAATGCTTTATATTGCTTTTCTTATTAAAGATTTAATTCTGGTTCTTCTTACTTCGGTTGTCATCGCTTCTTCTGTCGAGCCGGGGACTAGATGGTTTGTGAATAGGAGAATTCCTCGTGTTCTAGCAGTTTTGCTTATTTATATTATTATCATAACTTTCTTTTTTGGGTTGCTGATTTTCTTTTCAGGGCCATTATTGAATGATTTGAGTAATGTGATAAATAATATTCCTGCTTATCTTGAGTCAATAACTTCTGGAGCTAACCGATTTCAAATTTCACCTGCATTTACTGATGTTATCAATAATTTATCTGGTTCTTTTAAAAATGTTGATTTGCTTTCTTCAGCAGGGGAAAGCTTTACTGGTGTGACAACTGGTTTTCTAGCAACTGCTAGTGCTATTTTCGGTGGTATATTAAGTTTTGTTTTAATTGTTGTTCTGTCATTTTACCTAGCGGTCCAAGAAGACGGAGTGGCTAACTTTTTGAAAGTTATCGTTCCAATTCAACATGAAAAATATATTTTAGATTTGTGGAAAAGATCACAAAGAAAAATTGGTTTATGGATGCAGGGGCAATTAGTTTTAGGGATTATTATTGGTGTTTTGACTTATCTTGGACTTAGCATTTTGGGGGTTGAAAATGCGATGCTTCTAGCTGTTATTGCAGCTTTATTTGAATTAATACCGCTTTTTGGTCCAATTTTAGCCGCTGTGCCTGCCGCTGCTGTTGGTTTTGTTCAGGGAGGGCTAACTCTTGGATTTTTAGTTATTGGTCTGTATGTGATTATCCAGCAATTTGAGAGTCAATTAATTCACCCCTTGGTTGTTAAAAAAATTGTTGGCATTCCTGCCATGATCGCAATTATTGCATTGATTGTTGGTGCTCAACTAGCTGGATTTTTAGGAATTTTAATCTCTGTTCCGTTGGCTGCTGTTTTGATGGAATATGTCAACGATATTGAAAGAAAAAAATCTGCTCAATTAAAAGAAATGGGTGAATAGATAAGATGTCAAAAAAACCTTTTTATATAACAACAACTCTTCCTTATGCCAATGCTAAACCACATATTGGTCATGCTTTGGAGTTTGTTCGTGCAGATGCGGTTGCGCGGTACAAAAGATTAACTGACCATGAAGTTTTTTTTAACACTGGTACAGATGAACATGGTATTAAAATTTATCAAAAATCCAAAGAAGAGGGGAAAGAGATAATGAATTTTTTGGATGAACAGGTGGGTCATTTCAAAGATTTATTGAAAAAGCTTAACATTAGTTATGATAAGTTTATTAGAACAACAGACAAAGACCATCAAATTTCAGCTCAAAAATTTTGGCAAATTTGTGATCAGAATGGTTTTATATACAAGAAAAAATATAGTGGAATTTATTGTGTTGGTTGTGAAATGTTTTTAACCGAAAAAGATTTGGTTAATGGAAGATGTCGTCTTCACCCAAATAAAGATCCTGAATTTATTGAAGAAGAAAATTATTTTTTCAAATACAGTGAGTTTGCTGAAAAATTGCTTGAACTTTATGAAAAAGAAACTGATTTTGTTATTCCAGAATCTCGCTTAAAAGAAATAAGATCTTTTGTTAAGGATGGATTAAACGATTTTTCAATTTCTCGTTTAAAAGAAAAAATGCCATGGGGAATAGAGGTTCCAAATGACAAAGAACATGTGATGTATGTTTGGTTCGATGCCTTGGTGAATTATATTTCCACTTTGGGGTGGCCTGATAATTCTGATAATTTTGAAAAATTTTGGAATAATGGAACTCCTGTTCAATATTGTGGTAAAGATAATTTACAACATCAATCTGCTAGATGGCAGGCAATGTTAATGTCTGTTGGATTGAATCCGTCTAGGCATGTTGTTGTTAATGGATTTATTACCAGCGGTGGTCAAAAAATGTCAAAAACATTAGGAAATGTTATTGATCCAATAGAGGTTATTGAGAAATATGGTTGTGACGCTTTGCGTTATTATCTCTTGCGAGAGTTAAGTTCTTATGAAGATGGTGATTTTACCATAGAAAGGTTTGAAGAGTCTTACAATGCTAATTTAGCTAATGGAATTGGAAATTTAACTAATCGAATTATGAAAATGTCAGAAGATTATCTTGAAAAAGTTTCTGTTGATAATTTAGTTTTCGAATTAAATGAAACTTATGTTGATGGTTTTGAAAAATTTGATTTAGTCAAAGTATCAGATTCTGTTTGGGAAAAGATTGGGCAAATTGATGCAAAAATTCAAGAAACTGAACCATTTAAACTTATCAAAACTGATCCGGAGAAAGCAAAAAAAATCATCCAAGATTTGGTTGAAAAATTATATGAAGTTTCAAAATTGCTTGAACCATTGTTGCCAGAGACAGCTAAAAAAATTCAGCAAGCAATTAAAGATAACAAAAAACCGTCAGAACCTATTTTCGCTAGAATCAATTAATTATTTATGAAATATATTGATATTCATGCACATCTAAATTTTAAAGATTTTGATCAAGATCGGGATAATGTTATTAATCGTTGTCGAGAAAATGATTTTGGTGTAATTAATATTGGGACTTGCTTTGAGACTTCCCAAGAAGTGATTGATTTGGCAAATCAAAATGAAAATATGTGGGCAATTATTGGTCTTCATCCGATTTATACTCCTGATGAACCAGAATTTTGGTTTGAAAAATTTCAACAAATGATTGAAAAAGATCGTCAAAATAGTCAAAATAAAATTGTTGGAGTAGGAGAGTGTGGGTTGGATTTCTTTCATCTAAAAGGTGAAACTTCAGAAGAAATTCTAACTGAGAAAAAAATTCAAGAAAAAGCTTTTCGTGATCAAATTGAATTTGCCATTAGAAATGATTTGCCGGTTATGATTCATTGTCGTGATGCTTATGATGAGGTTTTAGATATATTAAAAGAATACAAAGAAAAATTAAAGAAAGGAGAAATAAAAGATTTTAATAAAGAACGACTTCGTGGAAATTGTCATTTTTTTGCTGGGACAATTGAAAAGGCTCAAAAATTTTTAGATTTAGAGTTCACTATTTCATTTACAGGTGTTATTACTTTTGCTAAAGATTATGAGGAATTGGTCAAGTTTGTGCCATTAGAAAAAATGCATGCAGAAACGGATAGTCCGTATGTGGCGCCAGTTCCGTTTCGCGGACAGAGGAATGAGCCAATTTATACTATTGAAGTAGTTAAAAAGATTGCAGAGATTAAAGG
>CAZRAX010000005.1:0-26723 GCA_964598245.1 uncultured Candidatus Saccharibacteria bacterium
AAATCTTGGCATAATATTGAAGATGTTATGGCGGGTGATTTGAGTGAAATTTTTGCTTATTTAACTGATTTAGCGAAAGTTTAATTTTTTTTTCAAGTATGCTAAAATGATTTTATGATGAGATTACTTTTATTTATTTTTTTTGTAGTTTTATTTTTACCAATTAATGTTTCTGCTAATTTAGAATCTTACCAGAGTAATTTTGAGACTGCTTATTCATTAAGACAACTTTTTGATGATGAGACTGACGTCGTTAAGATTAGAAGGTCTTCTGATGATGCCAAACAAAATTTTAATGCTACAGAAATAACAGATGGAACACTAGAATCTTGGGTTGGGGATGGAAGTAATGGTTATGTTGATACCTGGTATGATCAAACTGTCCCCACAAGTCAAGACAGAATGTATTTTGATGGGGTTGATAGTGAAGTAGAATTTTCTTTAGCTAATTTAGATTTTACTCAAAATTGGGAAATAACTCTAAAAGGTGTTGTTCCTATTGGTTCATATAGTAATCAATACTATTTTTCATTATTTGATACTTCATCCAGCGAATTAATCGGTATTAGACTTGATAACAATGATAGATATAAAATTGCTTCTTTGGGTAAAACTTCTGGGGTATCTGGGGTGTCTGCCACTTTTGACGAAGAAACGGAGATAAAATTAACTTGGGATGGAACTAAGTTTGACTCATTTGAAAATGGCGTCTTTATTTATTCTACTACACCTTCAGATAGTGGTGCATTTTTATCTTCAATAAATGGACTAACCATTGGAGCAAACGAAGGTGCTAATTTTTTACCAGGTTCTTTTTATGATGTTTCAATAAAAATTAATGGTGTTGAAGAATTTAGTACAGAAGGTTATGGCAACACAGACGCAGACTGGACAGACCAAATAGGCTCAAACGACGGAACAGTAAACGGAGACCCTGCAAGAGCAAAAATAACAGACTCAGGCATAGTAGTCGCAAACGACGCTATTCAAGAAACAACTAGCAATCAAGGTTTACTGGTTGATTCTGGTAGTTTGGTAACTGACAAAGGCAGACCAGCTATAGATTTAGATGGTGCATCTGGTTTTTTGCTTTCCCCTAGTGTTTCTCTCGAAGGTGATTTTTCTTTTTTAATATTAGGAGCTGATGTTGGTTTAACTAGTTCAGTAGTTTCGGTATTTGGGAATGGCTCTGCACCAGTACCACGTCTCAGAATATTTTCTAATAATAATTTTGAATTAGTGGATAATGACGGTGGCGAAATAAATATTAGTACTGATAGGGGATATGATGGAACTGCAAAATTGATGTCTTTTTTTAGAAACGATTCGGGTGATATTTCTTTACATCATAACACTTATTTGGAGGATGATTCAAAAAATTTATCAGGAGATTTCACTATCAACAGACTTTTGGTAAGAAATATTAATCTTAATCCTTATCAAAGTAAAGTTCAGGAAATTATTATTTCAGATTCAGATTTAACTTCTTATAAAAACTCTATAGAAAATGATATTTATGATTATTATTCTACTGTCGATGGAAATATTTATGTTATGGTCGGCCAATCAAATATGGCTGGGCGTAATGCTGCTAGTAGTGTTGTAACTTCTACGGATAATGATAATAGTATTTATGAATATTATATAAACAACACCACAAGGCAAACTTTTGCTGATAGGTATACAAGCAATGTTTCTAATTATGGTCCAAATGTTGGAATGGGACGTTATTTAGCTGATCAAGGAGTAGAAAATATTTATGTGGTTAGATATGCAATAGGTGGGCACTCTGTGGTCTCCTTTATTCCAGAATCTGAAAGACTTTTGTCAGATCCGACAACTCTACCTCTTGGTGATGTTGATCAATCTACAACCTCTGTAAGTTTTATTAATGATTCCCTTGGTTATATTAATAATGATTATTTTACTAAAACCGATAATCTAACTTTTGTTTGGTACCAAGGAGCTGAGGATGCAAAACAAACTTCTCTTCAACCAGAACTTTATCAAAATTATGAAGCTCATTTAAATAGTGCGATATATCATTATCGACATAATATAAATGGAATGTCTACCAGTACCAAGGTTGCTATAATTAGATCACCAGATTGGAATTCTAATTCTGAAGGATCAAAACCATATCAAGATTATGTAAGACAAGACCAGTTAGATTTTAGTGATTCTGATTCGAATACAATTATTATCGACTCTGATGTATCAGAAGGGATTACTGCTACATGGGAGGATGGTTCTCATATCGATGTTGCTACTCAAGAAAGATTAGGTTTGAGTTTAGGGAAAGCTTTGCTTGATACAACTGGTCCTTCAATTTCTAATATAAATACTTCTGTATCAACCAGCACTGTTACCATAACATGGGAAACTGATGAAAACGCAACTAGGTTATTAAACTATGGTTTAGATTCTGGATTGGGTATTTCAACTTCAAATAATAAATTACCTAGAGACACTAATCATTCAATTAGTTTAACCAATTTGATTCCTTGTAATGAATATAATTTTGCTGTTGAAAGTAGAGATACAAATCTAAACAGTGTAATTTCACCAACAGATATTTTTTCCACATTTTGTACTGGGGATTCTGAAGTCGGTGGTTCAACTTCTGAGACCATAATTGTTTCTAGTGGGGGGTCATTAAATAACGATATTTTTTCTTTATTAATACCAGTTGATGTAAAAACTAATGAATCAAGTCTTGTTTTTAAAATTAATGAGTTTAATAATTCTAATTTTGCTTCAATCGCTGGAACTCCTCTTGGTAAGGTTAGAGTTGTCGATAGGGTATTTAATCTTTCCGCAATTGTTGATGCCACAACAACAATCACATCTTTTGATAGTCCAATTGAGATTACCATGACTTACGCGGATTCAGATGTTTCAAGCATTGATGAATCATCACTGGCAATATATAGATACGACGAAATATCATGGAATAAATTGTCAAATTGCTTAGTTGATGTATCCGCAAATACAGTAACTTGCGAAACTTCACAATTTTCTGATTTTGCACTATTTGGTGAAGAAATAGTTATATCTGAGACAGAAGATAAAGAAAGAATTATCGGTGGCGGAATACGTTTTGGTTGCAAAGATAAAGACGCATTAAATTATGATTATTTCTCAAGTCATGACCAAAGATTGTGTCAGTACGAAAATGACTTTTTAATTATTAAAAATACAACATATAATTTCACCAAAGATTTAGGATATGGCGATATTGATAAAGATGTCAGAGATCTTCAAAAATTATTAAATTCTATTGGGTACTTTGTTGCAAACACAGGAGTTGGTTCTCCAAATAATGAAACTAATTACTTTGGGCAGCTAACTAGACAAGCTTTAATCAAATATCAACAAGAAAATAACATCACTCCAGCTATTGGATACTTTGGACCCATTACTCGTAATTTATTAAATCATGGCAGATAGGGCTCGTGACTTGCCATAAAAGACCTAATTTGCTAGACTCTCACCTATGAATTCAACAAAAGATAATCAAAAAAGCAAGATAGATGAAATGTTTTCTGTTGGTGCGCATTTCGGCTACACCAGATCAAGAAGGCATCCATCAGCGCTACCCTTTATTTTTGGAAAGAAAAATAATGTTGAAATTTTTGATTTAGAAAAAGTTGTTGAAAATCTAGAAAAAGCCAAAGAATTTGTCAAACAAATTGCTTCTCAAAACCGACAAATTCTATTTATTGGTGGGAAAAAAGAATCTCAGAATATTATCAGAGAATCAGCTGAAAAAATTGATATGCCTTATGTTGCTGGCCGTTGGATCGGGGGGACGCTAACTAATTTTGAAGAAATCAGAAGAAGAGTTAATCGATTACTTGATTTAACAAGTCAAAGAGACAAAGGAGAACTTGTTAAATACACAAAAAAAGAAAGATTAATGATTGAAAGAGAAATCATTAGATTAGAAGAAAAATTTGGGGGGATTGTTTCAATGGACAAAAAGCCAGCTGCCGTTTTTATTATTGATGCTGATAAAGAAAAAAATGCTCGTGATGAAGCTATTAAAAATAAAGTTCCTGTAATTAGCCTGATGTCTAGCGATTGTGATTTGACCAGAGTTGAATACCCAATTCCTGCCAACGATACATCAGTCAAAAGTATTGGCTTTTTTGTTGAAGAAATTGTTGCATCTTACCAAGAAGGAAAAACACAAGCAAAGTAAATTATGTTAGAATAATTTGCACTTATTACTTATTAATTAATTTTTAATTATGGAAATTACAACCGAACAAATTAAATCTCTAAGAGATGAAACCGGAGTTTCTATTATGCAATGTAAAAAAGCACTTGAAGAAGCAGAAGGTGATATTGAAAAAGCCAAAGTTATTTTGAGGAAATCTAGTGCTAAAACAGCTTCAAAAAAATCTGATAGAAATCTAAAATCTGGTATTGTGTCTTCTTATATTCATGCTGGAGGTTCAGTCGGTGCAATGGTTGAGCTTTTTTGTGAGACTGATTTTGTGGCTAAAAATGAAGAATTTCAAAATTTAGCTAGAGAAATTGCAATGCAAATTGCTGCAACAGATCCTGAATTTGTTAGTGAGAATGATATTGATGAGCAAACAAAAGCAAAAACAACAGAAATTTTTGCTGGTGAAGCAGAAGGAAAGCCCGAAGATATTAAAGCAAAAATTATTGAAGGTAAATTAGATTCTTATTTTGGAGAAAAAACTTTACTTAAACAGGCTCATATTAAAAATGCTGATATCACTATCGGCGAATTGATTGAACAAGCAATTCAAAAATTTGGTGAAAGAATAGAAGTTGGAAGAATTTCACGGTTTGCTATACTTGGTTAACATATGATGTATTTAATTTTAATTACCATAGTGACGCTTGTATTGATATCTTTGATGATTGGGTATCGTTCCTATGAACTTTCTTCTGGTAAAAAACTTTTTTCAGAAGAAAAAAGAGCCAAGTCTGATCAAAAACTTTTGACTTTTTATCATAAAAATATTAATTTAACAAATAGATTTCTAATTAATTTAAAAAGTAATTTTCAAAATTTTTTTCACTTTGTAAATCAAAAACTTAATAATTTGTGGTGTCTGATTTCTAAAAAAGTTGATGGTTATTTCGATCGAATCAAAGGGAAAAAAGAAATTAATAAAAAAGGTTCAGTATCTTTGTATTGGCAATCAGTTGGCCAAAGAGAAGATCTGAAAAAATAAGCCACCTTAGCTCAGTTGGTAGAGCAACCGCCTTGTAAGCGGTAGGTCGTCAGTTCGAATCTGACAGGTGGCTCCAATTTGAAAGAGGCTTGAAAAATTAGCTTCAAAAAGGTAATCTTCTCTCATAAATGGATTACAAAAAGAGCCCATATTTTCATGTGGCACATGCCAGAGATTTGTTGGGTTGGAATAGATTTATATATCGATTATTAGAAATTTTACCAGGTTTTTTAACTTGGGGGACTTTTGCTGCAGTTATTCTACTTTCTTTCCTAAAACCGGTTTGGGCAGCTATTTTTATAATAATCTTTGATCTTTACTGGCTTTTAAAAACAGCAAATCTAAGTTTTTATCATTATTATAATTGGCGAAGAATGAAGCATAATATCAAAACTAATTGGCAAAAATTACTTCAAAAATTAAAATATGAAAATATTTATCATTTAATTTTGCTCCCTTTTTATAAAGAAGGTGAAGAGGTCCTAACCAATACATTGGATGCTTTGGTTAATTGTGATTATGATAAGAAAAAAATGTTAATTGTTTTGGCTAGTGAAGAAAGGGCGGGGGAATCAGCACAAATTCTATCTAAAAAATTAAAGGACAAGTACGGTGAAGTTTTTGAAGAATTTATAATCACCGTTCATCCAGCTGGTATCAAAGGTGAAATTATGGGTAAGGGCCCAAATATTACCTATGCTGCTGAACAAGCTCGTAGGCGAATCTTAAACAAAAGACAAATTCCTTATGAAAATATTTTAGTTTCGGCTTTTGATGTCGATACTGTTGTTTGGCCTAAATATTTTTCATGCTTAACTTGGAATTTTCTAACTACCGAAAACCCGCAAAGGTCATCTTTTCAGCCAGTACCACTTTATAATAACAATATTTGGCAAACGCCAGCCATCTCTAGAGTTGCTGCTCTAACAAGTACTTTTTGGCAAATGATTCAACAAGAAAGACCAGAAAAATTGGTTACATTTTCATCTCATTCGATTCCTTTTAAGTCACTATATGAAATTGGATATTGGCAAAAAAATATGGTTTCCGATGATTCAAGAATTTTTTGGAATTTGTATATGGCTAATGACGGAAATTACAAAGTTGTACCAATTTCGTATCCAGTTTCAATGGATGCTAATCTCGCACCAACAATGTTTCAAACTTTTAAAAATATTTTTAGACAACATTCTCGTTGGATGTGGGGAGTTGAAAATTTACCGTATATGATTTTTGGTTTTATTAAAAACAAAAAAATCTCTTTAAAGAAAAAAATTAGTCACACTATTATTCAATTAGAAGGTTTTTGGTCTCTGGCAACAAATCCAATTATGATTATGATTTTGGGTTGGTTGCCGATTGTTCTTGGTGGAGAAGCTTTCCGACAAACTATTTTATCTTATAATTTACCTAACATAACAAGAAATCTAATGACAATTGCAATGACAGGACTAATTTTGTCAGCAATTATTGCCTCAACTCTTTTGCCAAAAATTCCCCAAAACTACCAAAAGAAAAAAAGACGATGGATTGTTATGTTTGGGCAATGGATTTTAGTTCCCTTTACCATTGTTGTTTTTGGGTCACTCCCAGGGATTTTATCTCAAACTAGGTTGATGTTGGGGCTATATGTTGGTAAATTTTGGGTAACACCAAAGCATCGTAAAAAATAAATGAAACCACTTTCAAAAAAAATCAGATTTTTCTTAGTAAGCTTTTTGGCTATTATTTTTATTATCCTTGCACCAATTATCTTAGCGAAATCTTTCGGATATCATTTTAATCGAATTCAAGATGTTTTAACTTTGGTTAAGACTGGGGGAATTTATGTTATTTCTAATCTTTCTGGAGTAGAGGTTTATGTTGATAATGAATATTTTAAAGATAGTGGACTTTTCCTGAAAAATATAAAAATTCAAGACTTAAATCCAAATAGAGAATATCAAATTGTTGCTCAAAAAATAGGATATCATGATTGGAGAAAGACCTTGCCAGTTTACGAATCTTTGATGACAGAATCTCGATTACTAATGCTTCCAATTGAAATTGATAAAATAGAAACTTATCCATTTTCTGATTTAAAAGGTGTCGGAACAACAACACCGCCAGAAAATTCAAAAGAAAATACTGTCTTGCCAGAACAAGCCCTTGTTGGTGGATATTTACCTACAAATCAAGAGTATCGTGATTTGGTTAACTTGTTTAATAATGAAGATGATTTGTATTCAGTAAAAACAAGTTTGGTTGAAGAGAATTTAATTTTAGAAGAAGATCTTGTTTCAACATCTTCAACTTCTACTGATGAGAAAAAAGATATTCCAGATTACTTTGTTGAGCTTGGTGTAGAAAATCCAGATGATTTAGAAAATTTAATTATTAGTTCTAATCAAGTTGCTTGGTTAGAAAATGGGGATATTTTATTAAATTGGGTAGATGAAAATACTCCAGATTATTATTATTGTATAGAAAAAGAAAAGTGTCGAAAACAAATTATTATTGATTGGCAAAATGATATTTTAAAATTTGATTTTTTCCCAGGAAGGGGTGATGTTTTTATTGTTTTAAATTCTGAAGGATTATATGCAGTTGAAATTGACGATCGGTCTGAAAGAAATATTCAGCCACTTTATCTCGGGGAAAAATTAGATTTTCAAAAAAATAATCAAAATCAATTAATTATTAAAGATGGCTTAATTTTTTATCAACTTGATTTGTAGTTTCTAGCAAAAGACGTCTTTTTAAGCTAAAATAACAAAATCTATGACTATTCATCCAATTAATAGAGTAATCAATGATCTGACAAAGATTTTCACCAAAATGGGTTATCAGGTTGCTCTTGGTAATGAAATTGAGGATGAAAAGCATAATTTTGATGATTTGAATGTTCCCAAAGATCATCCCGCTCGTGATATGCAAGATACATTTTGGTTAAAGGATTTTGCTGGACATTTGATGAGAACTCATACTTCTAACGTTCAAATTCACTTTATGAAATCAAATCAACCTCCTTTTAAAATTATTGCACCAGGAAAAGTTTATCGTTATGAAGCAACCGATAAAACCCATGAAGTTCAATTTCACCAATTGGAGGGTTTGGTGGTTGGTGAGAATATTAATTTAGGAAATTTAAAAAATGCTTTAAATACTTTTGTGAAAGAATTTTATGGATCTAATGTTGAAACCAGACTAAGACCTGGATATTTCCCTTTTGTTGAACCTGGTGTTGAAGTTGATATGAAAAAAGGAGATGGTGGGTGGATTGAAATGTTGGGGGCTGGGATGGTCCATCCAAATGTTTTAGAAAATTGTGGAATTAATTCCAAAAAATATCAAGGATTTGCTTTTGGTATTGGAATTGACCGAGTAGCAATGTTGAAGTATGGGATTGATGATGTCAGAAAATTTTATGATGGGGATCTAAGATTAATTAATCAATTTTAAATATGATATTTTCTTATAATTGGCTAAAAGAATATTTTGATCAAGATTTACCAAGTCCACAAGATTTGGTGGATCTGTTAACAATCCACTCTTTTGAAATTGAGGGCTTACAAGAAAAAGATAATAATAGTCTTATTGATATAGATGTTTTGCCAAACCGAGCTCATGATGCTCTTTGTCATTACGGAATGGCCAAAGAGGTTTCTACTATTACAGCTCTAGAACTAAAAGAAATTAAATTTAAAAAAATTGATAATGAAAAAACAAATCAAACAAAAATTGAGATAAAAGATGATTTTTGTCATCGCTATATTGGGAAAGAAATTCGTGGAATCAAAGTAACCCAAAGCCCGATTGAAATTAAAGAAAAATTAGAATCAATTGGTCAAAGGCCAATCAATAATATTGTTGATATTACTAATTTGGTAATGTTTGAATTGAATCAACCAATGCATGCTTTTGATACAGATAAATTAAGTGGAGATATTAATGTTCGCTTTGCAAAAAAAGGAGAGAAAATTACAACACTTGATAACAAAGAAATAGATTTGAGTGAAGACATCCCTTTGATTGTTGATCAAAAAGATCCGCTAGCGATTGCTGGAGTCAAGGGTGGCAACAAAGCAGAGGTTAATGAAAAAACAACTAATATTATTTTAGAGGCTGCTAATTTTGATCCAGTTTTAACTAGAAAAACATCCCAAAAAATTGGAATCAAAACTGATTCTTCCAAGAGGTTCGAGAATGGAATTACACCCGAATTAGCTGAAAAAGCAATCAATCGAGCAACCGAATTAATTTTAAAATATGCTAAAACTGATCAAACAGAAATTCTCCAATCAATTGATCTTTACCCAAATCCCGTTGAGAAAAAAGAAATAAAACTTTCTATTAAAAAAACAAATTCTCTTTTGGGGACAGAGCTTGCTGTTGAAGAAATTTCTAAAATTTTAAACCAGCTGAAATTTAATAATAAAATATTAGGACAAGAAATAAATGTTGAAATTCCTTCAGAAAGATTAGATTTAAACATTGAGGTAGATTTGATTGAAGAAATTGGAAGAATTTATGGTTATAACAATATTGCTAATCAGCAAATCGAGAATTTTGATTTTCAGCCACAAATTAATAAGGAATATGCTGTTAATTTATTAATTAGAAAATTACTGATTACTAATAAATTTTCAGAGGTTATTACATATTCTTTTGTCGAAAAAGGTGACTTGATGCCTCAAAAACCAATTGCAGAAGATAAAAAATATTTACGAGCAACTTTAAAAGAGGGAATTGAAAAAGCACTTGAATTAAATGAAAAAAATGCTGACTGGCTAGGTCTGGATCAAATTAAAATTTTTGAAATCGGGAAAGTTTTTAGTGGTAAGCCAAATGATTATTCAGAGAAAAGTGTTTTGGGAATTGGAATTATTAATAAACATGGGATTAAAAAACCAAAATCGGGAATTGTTTTGAAAGAAACCATCGATCTTTTGTCACAAGAAATTGGCATTAAAATCGATTTAAAAATAAAAGAAGATGATTGTTTTATTGAGATTGATTTAGAAAAAATCTATGAAGAGATTAAAAAAAAATTTGAATATTCAGATTTTGATTCTCCACAAAATGAAACATACACTTCTACTTCTGCTTACCCTTTTGTATTAAGAGATGTTGCTGTTTGGTTACCAAATAATGTTAACTCTGATGAATTAGTAAAACTTATCAAAAGTGAAGCAGGAAACCTGTTAGTCAAGGATCCTCGTCAATTTGATACTTATCAAAAAAATGATAGGACTTCTTTTGCTTATCGTTTAGTATTTCAATCTACTGAAAAAACTCTAACAGATCAAGAAGTTAATGAAATCATGAACAGAATTTCAAAAAACATTGAAGAAAAAGGTTGGGAAATCAGATAAGCCTTATTTTGAGGTCTATTTTAAGTCAAAATATCTATCAAAATGTTTGTTAAATTATCAATAATTTGATAAAATAATACTTATAAATGCCTGATAAAAAGACAGATAAAAATGCTCAAAGGGCACCTAAAAAGGGTGCTTCTTCTGACCAAAAGACTTCTAAAAATAATAGTAGCGGGCACCTATACCGTGCTGATGAAATTACCGTTCTAGAAGGTTTGGAACCAGTTCGTAAAAGACCAGGAATGTATATTGGGACAACTGGTCCAGATGGTTTACATCATTTGATTACTGAAATTTTTGATAACTCTCGTGATGAAGCGATGGGAGGGTATGCTGATCGTATCGAGGTTGTACTTTTGCCTGACGGATATGTTCGAGTTGTCGATAATGGTCGCGGTATTCCTGTTGACAAGCATAAACAAACCAAAGTTTCTGCCTTAGAGACAATTATGACAACTCTGCATGCTGGTGGTAAGTTCGGTGGAGATAATTCTGGGTATAAAATATCTGGGGGTCTTCATGGAGTTGGTGCTTCTGTTGTTAATGCTCTTTCTACTCATACTATCGCCGAAGTACATAAAGATGGTTTTAAATATATTCAAGAATATAATATTGGTAAAAGAAAATCAGCAATTAAAAAAATTGGCACAACTGGACATAGCGGTACTATTATTTCATTCAAGGCAGATGATACTATTTTTGAAACAGTAGAATATGAATTCAAAAGAGTTGTTGAACATTTACGTCAGCAAGCCTATTTAGTAAAAGGATTAAGCATTACAGCAATTGATGCCAGAGAAGTTAAAGAAAAAATTGATTTTGATAATATTTACTTTATCTCAGATTCCGGCATCGAAGCCCCTTCCCAAACATTTTATTTTGAGGGCGGTCTAGCTTCGTTGGTTAAATTCAAAAATAAATTCCAAAAACCAATTCATAAAAATATTTTCTATGTCGATAAAGAGATTGATAATATGTCTGTTGAGATTTCTCTACAATATGTTGATGATATTTCACCACGATTGAATGCTTTTGCTAATAATATTTACAACTCAGAAGGCGGTACTCATATGACAGGTTTCAAAACTGCTCTAACTCGTTCTCTCAATAATTATGGGAAAAAGAATAATTTAATCAAAGATGTTGATGGTGGTTTCACCGGAGATGATGTTTTAGAGGGTTTAACTGCCGTTATTTCGGTTAAAATTCCAGATCCACAATTTGAAGGACAAACCAAGGCCAAGCTTGGTTCAACCGAAGCCCGTGGCGCAACAGAATCTGTTTTTTCAGAATCTTTTAATGAATTTTTAGAAGAGAATCCTGATGATGCCAAAGCAGTTATTAATAAAGTTCTTGTTGCTTTGCGAGCTCGCAAAGCCGCCAAAGCCGCCAAAGATTCTGTTTTGAGAAAGGGTGCCCTAGAAGGGATGACTTTGCCGGGGAAATTGGCTGATTGTCAGTCAAAATCTGCTGCAGAATCAGAATTATTTATTGTAGAGGGAGATTCTGCTGGTGGTACTGCTAAAACCGGTCGTGATCGCCGGACTCAGGCGATCTTGCCATTACGAGGAAAAATTTTGAATGTTGAAAGGGCTCGTCTTGATAGAATTTTATCTTCTGATCAAATTAAAAATTTGGTAATTGCATTAGGAGCAGCAATTGGTGACGCTTTTAATATTGAAAAATTACGATATCACAAAATAATTATTGCAACAGATGCCGATGTTGATGGTGCCCACATTAGAACTTTACTTCTGACATTTTTCTATCGATATTTCAAACCAATTATTGACGCTGGTCATTTGTATATTGCCCAACCGCCACTTTATAAAATTCAAAAGGGAAAAGAAGTGCATTATGTTTTTACTGATCAAGAAAAAGATAAAATTATTGGTAAAAGTTCAGGTGGTGAATGGAAAATTCAAAGATACAAAGGTCTGGGTGAAATGAACGCTGATGAACTTAAAGAAACCACAATGGATGCTAATAATCGTATTTTAAAACAAGTTTCTGTTGAAGATGGAGAAATGGCTGACCAAGTGTTTGATATGTTAATGGGGACAGATGTTCCGGCTAGAAAATCTTTTATTACTAGTAATGCCAAAGAGGCAGAGCTGGATATCTAGTTATCCACATTTTTTAAAAATATCTTAAAAATAATGGTATAATAATTATATGTCGTTAGAATTTAGTGAAGAAGCAGATTTAAGAAAAGAGTTTGATTACTCGTTGAAAAATTCGGGAGTTTCTTCGTGGTTGGTAAGAATTGGTATTGCCAAGGATGAAAAGATGGCTCATTTTATAATGATAGCAATCATCATCATTTGTTTTATATTGGCTGGTTTTTTCTATGCACGAACTATTTTTGCTGGTACAAATCAATTAGAATTTACTGAAGAAGAAATTCAAAGATTGCCACCAGAAATTAGAGATAAATATTTATAAAATAAAATTTTTAGTAGGATGAATTATTTAAAAAAAAGAGGATTTACTTTGATCGAACTACTTGTGGTAATTTCCATTATTGGTTTGTTGTCATCTATTGTTTTGGCGAGTTTGCAAGAATCAAGACAAAAGGCGAGAGATTCAGAAGTCATTTCTGGAATAATCCAATTAAGAAATGCAATTGCATTATACAGAGAAGAAAACAATAATAATTATCCTGGTGATTTAGATGAATTAGTTAGTGGTGGTTATATTCCTAGTTTACCGCCAAATGATAGTGGTAGGATTAATTATTCCTATGAGAATAGTTGGCCTGATTATGATTCGGGGGATAATGATTTTTACAATCTGTGTGGAAGTACAGAAGGAAACGCCAATGGTTTTTTCCGGTTTAATTTGACAGGAATCACAGTTGAAGATATTGGTCTATCGCCAATAGAGGATGAAATTTATAGTTGTAGTGTATCAGATGATTTTAATGCTACATTAGGTTGCGACACCATTCCAGGTCTTTGCTTCCCTTTATAAATGTTAAAAAATTATTAAAACCTTACCTCTTCACCTCTAAAACTTCGCTTTCATCATTGTTTCTTTCATCTTCTTCATCAACATCATCATCTGAATCAACGGTAACCTTGATTCTATAACGACCATCATCGGGATTTTCAAATTCCACAATTATTTCTGTTGATTCTCCAGGGCGAAGAGAATTTTGTCTGTTAGAACGATAATCATTGTTACGATCATCATATGGAGTATTATCAATTTCAAATCTCCAGTCACCAGTTGATTCTCCTCCAATATTTACAACTACAAAACGAATCGCCGCGTCATCGTCTTCATCAATTTCATCATCTTCAACAAATCTTGAACCACTCATGCGACCAACTTCTAAATCTCTAATAACCAAATCTGCTTCATCATTACGATTAAAATCATATCTATTATCGTTGTTTGAATTATTTAAATTATTACTACGAACAAAAACAGTGGTACTGTTATTAGTTTCAGAGCTTTCCCTAATTAGATTTGCTGGATCTAAAATAATGGTTGCATTTCCAGAATTAATATCATCAAAAGTCAAAGTGTATCGAATAGCACTTCCTGGGTTAAGAGAAATTTGAATAGGTGAATTTTCAATAGATTCATTTGGAACATTATAAGTAAAGTACCAATTACCAGTTGGTTGCCCACCAATGTTAGCGACATCAAAAACGATTCTATTATCAAAAGAATTTACATTTCTAATTACTAAATCAGCGGGAAGGGCGCTAACTCTTTGATTAGGTCCTTGGTTTATTTGATTCGATTCTTGTTCTTGGGAATCTTCAACCTGCTGACTAGTTATAATCGCACTACCTGAAAAATCATCAACTGGTAAATTATCTTGATTGGTTACTGAAAAATTAATTTCATCTTCAGCAATGTTTTCTTGTTGTGAATTCAGGTAAAAGACTTTCAGATTAGATTCTCTATAAGTATTTTTTTTGTTTAATATAATTTTAAGATCAATAAAGTCTTGATTTGGATTTAGTCGATATGCTCTATTACAAATCAATTCAGTGCTTTCTTGATTATAAATAAAAAGTTTTAAATTATCATTACACTCATAAGTTAAGTTAAGTGTTCCGTTATCTTCTTGTTCTTTGAATTTCCATGATACTCTGAAAATATCTCCAGAAGTTAAGTCTGTTTGATTCATTTTAATCTCGAGGGTTTTATCAAAAGGGGATTTAATTGAATTTCCAACATTAGCAAAAGAAGAAAACATAAAAGGAATAAAGCGAATAATAGAAAAAGCCAAGATCAAAATGATTATCACAATCATTAATATAATTAGTGATTTCTTGATTATAGGCCTTATTTTTTGGGTTTTTTCTGACATATCCTCAATTATTACACAAAATAAACAAATTGTCAATTAAAGGTCTTGAATTTCGGAACTTGCCTTAAATGCTTATTTATAGTAGTCTTTTTCCATTATGTCACAAGATAATTTAGTTCAGCTAAAGAATAAAGATACAGGCGAATCTTATTGGACTCGTCGTAATAAAAAAATTACTGATAGTAAACTTGAGCTTAAAAAATTTAGTAAAAAATTAAAAAAAATTATTACTTTCAAACAAACTAAAAAATAATTTTACTTTTTTATTTTTAAATACAAATGTGCTAGTATACTCGGTAGCACTTGGGTCTATAGTTTCAATTGGTAAGATGTTTCGCTAATGCTCAACATCTTGCTCCGACTTCGTTCGGACGATATGGAAATAAATTTCCACTCGCTCCTCACTCGTCGGAGTAAAACATCTCTTTCAAATATATGGTTTTTTGTGATAATATTGCTTCTACTTGGGTCTATAGTTTCAATTGGTAAAACATCGGTCTCCAAAACCGAAATTCAAGGTTCAAGTCCTTGTGGACCCGCAGAAATAAAGAGGAGAACACGAAGTGTTCTCCGATTTTATTTCTTGGGGATACAGGGACTTGAAAGACGGAGGCCGCAAAGCCGACGAACGCAGTGAGTCGCAGGCCGAGTCGGGACAGCAGGTACTTATGAGCGAAGCGAATTAGTAACCTGCGTCAAGTCCTTGTGGACCCGCAAATAAAATTTCTAACTTTCGTTTCGATTTCCTTTTCATGATCTGGTCTAAACCAAGCAATTTTTTTATTTCTTTTCCACCAAGTCATCTGCCTTTTTGAAAATTGGCGAATCTTTATTTCAAGTTTCTCCATCATCTCATTTTTGGAAATTTTATTTTGCAAATAAAGTGAAATATATCGATATTCCAAACCTAATTCTTCCAGGCGACGCCAACTGATTTTTTGTTTGTAATGGAGATTTTCGACTTCCTCAATCATTCCTTGTTTGATTCTTTTTTCAAGACGCTTTTTTATTTTTTGTTCCAAAACATCTTGAGGCCACTTTAAACCAATTTGTAAAGTCTTAAATTTGGGGTTCTTTTTTAATTTAGGAACTTTTTTATTTAAAGTTGCAATTTCAATTGCTCGCACAAGGCGAACTTTATTTTTCTGATCAATTTCTTGAAATCTTTTTTTATCAAGTCTTTTTAATTTATTTTGTAATTTTTCAAGAGGCATTTTTGAAATTTCTTTTCGTAATTTCTTATCTACTGTGATTTTAGGAAAAACTAGACCCTCAACAATTGCATCAATATAAAAAGCTGTCCCACCTGCAATAATTGGAATTTTTCCTTTTTCTAAAATTTGTTCAATTGCCTCGTATGATTTTTTTTGAAAATCTGTCACACTAAAATTGGAACGGAGTGACACGACATCTAATAAGTAATGTTTAATACCCCGCATTTCTTTTTTAGTAATTTTGCCAGAACCAATATCAAGACTTTTATAAACTTGTCGGGAATCTGCAGAAATTATTTCACCATTAAATTTTTTGGCAATTTCTACAGCTAGATCACTTTTGCCAGTAGCGGTTTGACCCAAAATTACAATTATTTTTGGTCTAGTTTTATTTTTTTGCGCTCGGTGCTTCATATTTTTTGCGCTTATTAATTAATTGTGCCGGGAGAGGGACTTGAACCCTCACGTCCAATGGACACACGATTTTGAGTCGTGTGCGTCTACCAATTCCGCCATCCCGGCAACTTTTTTCGACTATTAAACAAGCTTAATATTTTTTTTAATTTAAATCAATGTTAAAATAGAAAAGTATGGAGGAACACTCAAGAAGTTCAGATTTTCATAATAATGCTGTTTTCTTTATTGAAGTAGACAAAATTCATCCTAACCCTTTTCAGCCTAGGAGGGATTTTGACCAGCTTCGTCTTCAGGACTTAGCTGATTCAATCAAGATGTATGGTGTATTACAACCCTTGGTTGTGACCAGAAAAGAAATTTTAAAAGAAGATGGTGGGCTAACAACTGAATATGAATTAATTGCGGGAGAAAGACGATTGCGAGCTTCAAAATTAGCTGGATTACGAGAAGTCCCAGCATTAATCCGTTCCAAAGATGATGATGATAAAACTAAACTAGAATTAGCAATTATTGAAAACTTACAAAGAGAAGATCTAAATCCAGTTGATCGAGCCAAGGCATTTCAACAACTAGCTGAAAAATTTGGTTTTAAACATTCAGAAATTGGTCGCAAAATTGGGAAAAGCCGTGAGTATGTTTCTAATAGTATTCGAGTTCTAATTTTACCCGAAGAAATGCTACAAGCCCTTGCAACTAAAAAAATGTCAGAAGGTCATGCTAGGCCACTTTTGATGTTGGCTGATCGCCCAGAAGAACAAGATGTTTTATTTAAAGAAATTTTAATGAGAAAAATGTCTGTTCGGGATGCTGAAAAAATTTCTAGAAAAATTGCATACGATAAAGTTCGTAAAAAAGAAAGGATGTTTGACCCAGAAATTGTTGAAATGGAAGAAGGGGCTAGCCAAAAACTTGGGGCCAGAGTTACTATTGAACCAAAAGATATTGGCGGAAGAGTTAGAATTGATTATCTAAATGATGATGAGCTTAAAAAAATTATGGTTTTTTTGAATCAAGAAAGATCAGAAGAAGACCAACTTACGAAAGAAGATTTAGTGGAACCATCTATTACAAATAGTAGGGGCGAGATTGGTAGTAAAGATCAAGAGATTGACGAATTTGAAAATGATGCAGATCAAGCAGAAAAAAATAAAGAATGGGAAGAACAAAACCCCGATGAAAATTCAAACGTTGAGACAGGTGAAGATTTAGAAACTCCAGATTATAGCGGGAAAGAGGATGAAGATGATGAAGATGTTTATTCAGTTAAAAATTTCTCTATTTAAAATTAACTCTATTTCTTTTTTCTAGTTGTATTTTTTCTAGTTGCACGAGTCTTTTTCGGCATGTTCAAAATTTCCAAAGCGCGCTCTAGAGTAACATCATAAACAGAATCTTCTTTTAGAGATCTAAAATCTTTTTGGTGCACGATAAATGGTCCAAAGCGACCGATTCCCGCAGTAATGTCCTCATTCGTTTTAGGATGTTTTCCAAGAACACGAGGGACACTCAGATATCGAACTGCTTCATCAACTGTTACTTGTTCAAAATCTTTTTCCTTTGGAATCGAAGCCATTTTTGGTTTTATCTTTTTACCAGAAGAATCTTTACCACCTTCACCCAATTGAACATAAGGACCAAAGCGACCAACCTTTACAAAAATTGGTTCTCCTGTGTCAGGATGATTTCCGATTGGTTCGCTTGCTTTGACTTCTTTTCCTTCCATTGTCAGAGCTCCATCACAATCAGGGAAATTAGAACAACTCAAAAACTTTCCTGTTCGAGCCAGTTTAATATTCATTTTTGCTCCACATTTTGGACATTTAAATTTTGGGTCAGCATCTCCAAGAGTAGTTAATTTTTCAATACTTTCTTTTGATTCAACTTCTTTCAAGAAAGGTCCATAAAAATCTTTCATTACCTTTAAATATTTTTCTTCACCTTCGGCAATTTTGTCTAATTTTTCTTCCATTTCAGCGGTAAATTCATCACCAATATAATATTCAAAATTTTGTTCAAGAAAACTAGAAATAACATCTCCAGTGTCAGTTGGAATCAGGGTACGACCTTCCTTGTCGACATAGCCACGATCAGTAATTGTTCTAATAATAGAAGCGAAAGTAGAAGGGCGACCAATTCCTCTTTTTTCTAATTCTTTGATAAGTCCTGCTTCAGTGTAGCGAGAAGGTGGTTGAGTTTGTTTTGCTTCACTTTCAATTGAGATTAAATCAAGTGCCTCACCCTCAGATACTTTTGGAATTTCTGTATCCTCACCACGAGCAGCTGGATCAGCCAAAAGCCATCCAAGAGATAAAATTCTAGAACCGTTAGCTGTAAAGTTTGGGATGCTTTGGCTTTCAACATTTGTAATAAGTTTTGTTCGCATAATCTGTGCATCAATCATTTGTGAAGCAAGAGTTCTGGCACGAATTAATTCATAAAGTTTTTTTTGTTCTGGATTATTACCTACGGTTTTTTTGGATAAATCAGTTGGTCTAATTGCCTCATGAGCTTCTTGAGCATTTTTAGCTTTTGATTTAAATGCACGAACAGTGATTAAATCTTTGCCGAATTCTTTTTCGATTACTTTAGCTGCTTGGGCGATTGCTTGTTTGCTTAGGTTGATGCTATCGGTTCTCATGTATGTAATATGACCTGACTCGTATAATTTTTGAGCAATGGACATTGTTCTCGAAGGTGAAAAACCAAGGCGAGTTGAAGCAGTTTGTTGAAGTGTTGAAGTAATAAATGGTGCATAGGGTGATCTTTTGGCTTTGGTTTCTTTTATTTCAAATACTTTCCAAGGTTCCTTTTTTGCAATTTCCAGAATCCTTTCCACCTCTTTTTCATCACGAGGTTCTTCTGAACAATTAACAGGGAATTCAATTTTTGTTGTAGATTTTAAATTTGCAGTAATAGTCCAATAGTCCTCTGGTTTGAAAGCGCGAATTTCTCGTTCGCGTTCCATAATAATTCGTAAAGCAGGAGATTGAACACGACCAGCTGATAAACCATAACGGACTTTTTTCCAAATTAATCCAGATAAATCATATCCAACTAAACGATCTAGAATACGACGTGCCTCTTGGGCAGTTTTTAAATCCATATCAATATCACGAGGATTTTTGACGGCTTCTTGGACAGCGTCTTTGGTGATTTCATTAAAAGTAACTCGTTTGATTGGTTTTCCTGAGATTTCTTTATTCTTAGAGTTTTTCAAAATTTCACTCAAATGCCATGCGATTGCTTCACCTTCGCGGTCAGGGTCAGTTGCTAGATAAATTTCATCTGCATTTTTTGCGTAATCTTTTATTTCTGCGATTACTTTTTCTTTCCCTTTTGAAACTTCATAGGTAGGGATAAAACCGGCACTAATATCGATTGCCTTTTTATTACTTTTGGGAAGGTCACGAATATGTCCAACAGATGATGTAACAATAAATTCACCACCCAAATATTTGGAAATGGTTTTTGATTTTGCAGGTGACTCTACAATTAAAAGTTTTTTGGCCATTGCTAAACATTAATAACCTATAATTTTATTTTTGGCAAATTTTATTTTCGGAAAACTCGATTAAACCCTTTATTTCAAGAGAGCTAATTATTTGATTTAGTTTTGAAATTTCTATTTTAGATTTTTCTAAAATTTCTTCTTTAGATAGAGGATTTTTTAAAAGTCTAAAAATTTTTATTTGATCGTCATCTAAACTTGCTGGGACTTTTCTATTATTTTTCTTTTTTTTGATTTTTAAAATATCTAAAATATCTTGCCCATTTCGAATAACTTCCGCTCCTTCTTTTAATAATTTATTTGTTCCACAAGAAGTTTGGTGAAAAATTGATCCTGGAACACAAGAGACATCAATATTATAATCCAAAGCCAGTCGAGCAGTAATCATTGTCCCAGATTTTTCAGCCGCTTCTATGATAACAACAAGATTAGAAATTCCGGCCATGATTCTATTTCTTTGTGGGAAAGTCCAGTTGGCGGCTAGTTGGTCATCATTATATTCAGAAATTAAACATCCCTTATTTTTAATTATTTCCTCTGCTAATGAAAAATGTCTTTTAGGATAAATAACATCTTTGTTTAAGCCAGAACCTGGAATGGCAATCGTTTTCATAGAGTTTTCTAAAGCAAATCTGTGTGCCAAGGAATCAATTCCATAGGCAAGCCCTGAAACAATTGTAATTGGGTAACCAGCAATTTCGTTAATTATTTTTTTGGTTACAGCCAAGCCATAATCAGAATAATTTCTTGACCCAATTATACAGACTCTTTTTTGATTCCAATTTGGTTTTTCTCCAATAATTCTAAGCTTTTTAGGAATTTGTGATTTGGGAAGTTCTAAAAGAGTTTTTGGCCAACTATTCTTGTCTAAATTTCTAATTTGATTATTCATAGCAGAATTTATACAATTTTGCTATGATATTTTAATCAACAAAGTTTAAATAAAAACTAAAGGAAATGCTTGATATTAAATTCATAAGAGAAAATAAGGATATTGTTGCAAAAGGTGCTCAAAAAAAGGGGATTGATTTTAACTTTGATGAATTAATTGAAATCGACGATAGCCGACTCTCTGTTTTGAAAGAAGTTGAAGAAATGAGAACAAAACAAAATGAAGTGAGTCAAAAAATTCCTCAAGCAGATGACGAGCAAAAGCAAATTTTACTCAAAGAAATGAGAACTTTAAAAGAAGCAATGCAAGAAAAAGAAACTGAATTAAAAGATATTACGGGGGTTTGGCAAAAAATAATGCTTCAGGTTCCTAATATTCCTGATATGTCTGTACCAGAAGGAAAAGGAGAAGAAGATAATGTTGTTCAAATAAAATGGGGTGAAAAACCAAAATTTGATTTTGAACCAAAAGATCACACAGAACTAATGCTTGATTTAGATATGGTTGATTTTGAAAGAGGAACCAAGGCTCATGGCTTCCGTGGTTATTATCTTAAAAATGATGGAGCTTTATTATCTTGGGCAATTTGGAATTATGCTAAAGACTTTTTCTTGAAGAAAAATTTTAATCCTTTTATTGCTCCTACTATTTTGAACAAAGAGCATTTTTATGGAACAGGTCACTTGCCTAATGATTCTGATGATTTATTTGAAACTCAGGATGGGCAATTTTTGTCAGGAACAGCCGAGGTACCAATGATGGCTTATCATGCTGGTGAAATTTTTAAAAAAGAAGATTTGCCAATTCGTTACTTGGCTTTCTCTCCTTGTTATCGTCGAGAAGCTGGTAGTCACGGAAAAGATACCAAAGGACTAATCAGAGTTCATGAGTTTTATAAATGGGAACAACTAATTTTGTGTGAGTCTAGTCACGATCAATCAGTTAAATTTCATGAAGAAATTAATCGTAACACAGAAGAATTTATTGAATCACTTGAAATCCCATATCAAAGGTTAGAAATTTGTACTGGTGATCTAAAAGCTGCTCATGTTAAATCGTACGATACAGAATTATGGGTTCCAAAAGAAAAAAAATATCGGGAAATTGCCAGCGCTTCTTATTATCATGATTTTCAAACTCGTCGTTTTAATATTCGTTACAAAGATGATGATGGCAAAAATAAATATGTTCATTCTCTTAATGGAACAGCTATTCCAACTCCGCGAATTCTTGTTTCACTGGTTGAGAATTATCAACAAAAAGATGGTTCAATTAAAATTCCACAAGCCCTGGTTTCATACTTTGGTAAAGAGTTTATCAAAAAAGATTAATGATAAAGAAAAAATCCAACAAACTTTTAAGGCGAAACAAGCTGAGGTATTATCGAAAAGTAATTATTTGGGTTTCCTTTTTAATTATTGCTTTGTATGGTCTTTCATTTTGGTCTGATTATCAATCTTTGAATATTCAAGAGGTTGAGATAACAGGTGAAAATTTTGTAGCACCAGAAATAATTGAAAAAGTTTTTTGGCAAGAGACAGAAGGAAAATATTTTTTTCTGATTTCTAAAAGAAATTTTCTTTTTATTCCCAAAAAAATTATTATTGAAAAAATCAAAAAGTTTAATGAAGTCGAAAATGTCTCAATTGAAATTTCAAATTCTAATAAAGTTATAATAAAAATTTCTGAATATAAACCAGTTGCTGAATATTGTTTAGAAAAATGTTATTTTGTTAATAAAAAAGGAGTGGTTTTTTCAGAGACACCCAAAATTTATGTTGATGATCTTTTGAAATTAGAAGGTAAAATTATTGAAGATGAAAATGAAATAATTGGGATGAATTATCTGCCAATAGAAATTTTTGAAAAAATTATTAAAACTATTGAATTATTGAATATTGAGAATATAAAAATAAACAAAGTTAGCACTGAAGACTTTGAGACTTTTAATTTACAAACAGTTGGGGGACCAAGAATCTTGATTGAATATCAGGATATCCCAGAAGAAATAGTTTCTAATTTGAAAATTGCTCTTGAACAAGAATCAATTCATGATATTCAATTTAATAATTTGGAATATATTGATTTGCGTTTTCAGGATAATGTCTTTTATAAATTGAAATAATATCTTACAATCTATTTATGAAATTTAAATTTTATTTAGGAATTTGCATTGCCGTTTTTATGGGGATGTTTTTTGCTGTTGGCATTGTTGGCGTTGGGACTTTTGTGTACAAAGAATTACAAACTAGGTCTTATACAGTTTATCAACCTCAAGATGATTTAGGAGCAAAAACCCTTTATGAATTAAAAGAAGAAGAAATTTTTGAAAAGCAAAATGATAATAATTATCATTTGGTAAATGATTCTAAAGACTTTCCCAATTTAACAGCGAGCGCCTATTTGGTTGCTGATTTAGAAACAGGACAATTATTAAAACAAAAAGCTAGTCAATCAGTTTATCCAATTGCTTCTTTGACTAAATTAATGACGGCTCTTGTTTCTGTTGAAACAATTGATCAATGGCAACAGACAAAAGTTAGTTATAGTGCTGTAGGAACTTATGGAAAGCAAGGAAATCTTTCTTCTGGTCAAAAAATTTTAATATCAGAACTTCTTTATCCACTTCTTTTAGAATCAAGTAACGACGCTGCGGAAGTCTTGGCAGAACATGATGGAAGAAATTTTTTTATGGCTAATTTGAATGGTAAAGCTCAATCAATAGGTTTATTTAATACTTTATTTGAAGACCCATCAGGGCTTTCTCCTCAAAATGTTTCAACTGCCGAAGACTTATTTAAATTAACCCAATATATCTATCGTAATGAGCCAAAAATTTTAGAAATTAGTCGTCTGAAAGATTATCAGGGTAATGAAAACAAATGGTTTAATAATAGTCATTTTAGAAGTGATGATTATTTGGGTGGGAAAAATGGTTATACTGACGAAGCGCTTTATTCATTAATTTCTATTTTTGAATTACCTCTTGTTGAAGATAAAAATTCTGTTGATTTCAATCGAAAAGTTGTTATTATCTTGTTGAAATCAAATGACGTTAAAAATGACACTCGGGCTACAATTAATTGGCTTTTAAAAAATGTTTACTACAAATAAAAATAATTTTTGGCAAAACCTAAAAAATAAAAAGGCCGAAAGGCCTCTTTTAGTATTAGCCCCAATGGCTGATGTAACAGATTATGCTTTTCGAAAAATAATTTCTAAATATGGAAAGCCAGACGTTTTGTGGACAGAATTTGTTTCAGCAGATGGGCTTGCATTAGCACCAAAAGATGGGAAAGAAAAATTAATGAAAGATTTAGAATTTGATAAATTTCGCCAGAGACCAATCATTGCTCAAATTTTTTCAGCTAATCCAGAATATATGAAACAAACAGCAGAGTTGGTTCAAAAACTTGGTTTTGATGGACTAGATATTAATATGGGTTGTCCAGATCGTAGTATTGAAAAACAATTAAGCGGGTCGGCAATGATCAGGTACCCAGAAAAAGCTATCAAAATCATCAATGCGGCAAATCAAGGTGCTCCAAATTTAGCAATTTCAGTTAAGACTCGGCTTGGTTATAATCATGATCAACTGGAGGAATGGTTACCAATTTTATTAACAGGTAAAGTTGCAGGAAAAAATATTGTAGAAAATTACAAAACTCCCAGACTAATAACTTTTCATGCAAGAACTAGAAGAGAATTATCAAAAGTTCCAGCAAGGTGGGAAAGAATTAAACGAGCAGTTGAAATTCGTGATCAATCTCAAAAAGATTTAAATCCAAAAAACAGAACTTTAATTTTTGGTAATGGAGATATTGAATCAGTCAGAGATGCTTTTGAAAAGTCTCAAAAAACGAGATGTGATGGTGTAATGATTGGTCGTGGGATTTTTGGTAAGCCGTGGTTTTTTAATCAAAAATATTGGGAAGGTCAGGAACCGATTCTTAAAAAAAGGTTGGATATTTTAATTGAACATTCAAAATATTTTGATAAGTATGTTGGCCATAAAAATTTTGCTGTGATGAGAAAACATTTCAAAGCTTATGTTGAAGGTTTTGATGGAGCAAAAGAATTAAGGATGAAATTAATGGAATCAAGTGATAGTAGGGAGGTGGAGGAAATTATAAAAGAGTGGATAAGTCGCTTGACTTGACACAATTATTATTTATGATAGTATTTAGAGTTGAGAGTTCGTTAACTTTTTTCCTTTAGAGCTTTTTCCTGCGCCGAAAATGGTAGGCGTAAGGACAGAGCAAAGCCCCAAAGCCCCAAAATCAACTAGAAAAAGCAATCTCGTTGCTTTTGTTGTGTTTGTTGCTTGGGGCCACCGACTTCGGTTAGGGTGCAATCTCCCCCCAGCTTGGACTTTCGAGTATGTCCAGGTGTAGGCCACAGGATCGCGTGGCCTTTGATGATTGCTTCTTGTCGGTGGCCCCACCACTTTCGGGTTGGTGGTTAAAGACCTCGAGGCGTGAGCCTACTGTTCGTGGTTGTGGTTGTTGCATATGGCAATCGCCTCGAGGTCACATTTTGGGAAAAAAGAAAAGAAAGAGTGATCGCTTGTGTTTCATCATGAGCGATTTTTTTATTGAAAAATTTTGTTATAATCTTCTCATGTCTAATGCTTTATATACTAAATATCGACCTAAAAAATTTTCAGAAGTATTAGGTCAAGAACATATTGTCGGAGTTCTTAGAGATACCATTAAAGTTGGTAATATTTCACATGCTTATCTTTTTTCTGGATCTCGTGGTACTGGTAAAACATCAGTAGCTAGAATTTTAGCTAATGAAATTGGAACTTCTGATTATGACTTGTATGAAATTGATGCTGCTTCTAATAATAGTGTAGAGGGGATTCGCCAATTGAATGAATCAGTTCTTTCACTTCCGTACGATTCAAAATATAAAGTTTATATTTTGGATGAAGTTCATATGCTTTCAAAATCTGCTTTTAATGCTTTACTTAAAACATTAGAAGAACCACCCAAGCATGTCATTTTTATTCTTGCAACAACTGAGCCGGAAAAAATCCCTGGAACAGTTGTTTCAAGATGTGAATCTTATGCTTTTAAAACTCCAAATAGAGCAATTTTAAAAAAAATGGCCATAGATGTCGCCAAAGAGGAAGGATTTGATTTGGAGCCGGCAGGAGCAGAATTAATATCAATTTTAGGAGATGGTTCGTTTCGTGATACACATACAACTTTGCAAAAACTGATCCGTTCTTCTGCTGATAAAAAATTGACTTTAGCAGAAGTTGAGAGGGTTTTAGAAGCACCAAAAAGTTCTTTGATTAATGATTTTATAAGTGCAATTGTTGAGAAAGATTTAAATCGAGGACTTTTAATTATTAAAACGGTTGAACAAGGAAATTTTGATGCAAAGTTTTTTTTGAAGATTTTGATGGAAAGAATAAGAGTGACTTTGATGATAAAATTAAAAGCTCCAACCGATTTGTATAAAGATGTTGTGGCCAATGCTGATCAAAAATTTTTGACTAGTCTGCTGGAGGGAAAAGGTGGTAATCAGATTAATTCTAAATTGTTACTCGCTTTAATTAGTGTTTATGAACAGACTTCAAAATCTTATTTACCTTATTTACCTTTAGAAATTTTCTTAGTTGAAATTATTGAGAAAAACAAGTAGTATAGATCCATTGCCTGGTCGTCTAATGGTAGGACGCTTGGTTTTGGTCCAAGAAATCGGGGTTCGAGTCCCTGCCGGGCAGCAACAGTTTTTAGCTCTATTTTTTAATGTTTTTTAAAACACCTTTAGTGGAG
>CAZRAX010000006.1:0-17963 GCA_964598245.1 uncultured Candidatus Saccharibacteria bacterium
TGATGTGTTATAAATGGGCTAGCATCAGCACCACCTGTTGTATTTTCCAAAACAGGAGTCTGCACCTCTATAAAATCTTGGTCTAATAAAAACTGTCTAAAAGAATTCCAAAAAACTGACTTTTTTTCAATCATTTCTTTTATTTCAGAATTTAATAAAATATCTAAATACCTTTTTCTATATCTTTCATCCTCATCTTTTAGACCATAAAATTCATCCGGAATTGCTCTCAGACTTTTAGCAACAATTTTCCATTCCATAACTTGAATAGTTTTCTGTCCTCTTTCTGTTATAAATAAATTACCAGTAACTTGGATAAAATCACTCTCATCAATCACTTCTTTGAAAAACAAAAACCCATCTTCATCTAAGTCAGAATGTTTAATGTCATCATCCTTTTTTAAAAGCGCTTGAAAACGGCCAGTACCATCAAATAAATCGACAAAGCACAAAGACCCTTGGCCCCGCAAAGACATAATTCTACCAACAATTGTAATTGCTTTTCCTGCTTGTAATTGCCCCTCAAAATCGTTTTCTAATTCTGAAATACTATGTGTTCTCTCAACATTTGCGGGGAAAGGGTTAATTCCTACCTTTTCAATTTTATTTAATTTTTCTAATCGAACTTTTCTTAGTTCTTCAACAGAAGCCATAATAGCTAGATTATAACTTTTTTATTTAATATCAACAACGATATAGTTTACTTTACCTTTGGGAGTTTCAAAAGAAAGTTCTTCTTTTTTCTTTTTACCAATAATAGCTGCGCCCAAAGGAGCTTGGTAAGAAATTTTTCCCTCAGATAAATCAGATTCTTCACTACCAACAATTTTGTAAGTGACCTTTTCGTTTTCTCCTTTTTTTTGAATAGTAACAGTTGACCCGACTTCTGCAGCATCTTTAGATGTGTGTTTAATAATTTCAGCTCTTTTTAGTAAATCTTTTAGTTGATTGATTCTTGATTCAACTTCGGCTTGTTCATCACGAGCAGAATGATATTCAGCATTTTCAGATAAATCCCCTAAAGATCTGGCATTCTCAAGACGCTCAGCAACTTGTTTTCTTTTTTCTTTGCGTAAAAAATCCAGTTCCCTTTCTAATTCTTCATATTTTTCTTTTGACAGATATTCTTTTTCCATTTTGTATTATTTAATTACGAGATTATAGCTAAAATTAAAAATAAGTCAATTTGTAAAATCTGGCCTATTTTGAATGGCCCAATCAAAAAAACCTCTGGCTGCAGCAACACCTCCAATTAAATTTGCTCTATCCCCTTTCTCAAGGAAAATAACAAAAGCATATTTAGGATTTTGATATGGAAAGAAGCCAGTAACCCAAGAATTAACCTTTTCTTTACTAAAACCAAGTTCGGCTGTACCAGTTTTAGCTGCTATTTCAAAATCGTTATAACTTAGGCCTTTTGCTGTACCATACAAAACTGACTCTCTCATTCCTTCTTTAATTATTTTAAAATTTTCTTTATCAATATCAATTTCTTTATATATTTGCTCTTCAGATTTAAAATTATTTACTAATTTCGGTTCAATTAATTTCCCATCATTAGCAATTGAAGAAACCGCTCTTGCAACCTGAATTGGGGTAACTTGAAATCCGTATTGTCCAATTGATGTAAAATATGTATCCCCTAAACGCCAATCATCATCAAAAGTTTTCCTCTTCCACTCTGGATTTGGAATAGTTCCTGATTGATTATTAAAACCTTCAACATTTACTTTTTGACCAAAACCAAATTTTTCTAAATATTGATTAATTCTAGAAATTCCAAGGCCTTCTTGTTCCTGGAATCCCCCACCAATTTGATAAAAATAAACATTTGATGACATTGCTAATGCTTTTTTCAGATTAACCAAACCATGTGCTTTCCAGTCAGTAAAAATTGATGGATTATCTGGGTTATAAGGATTAGGAATAATTAATTCTTCAGTACTTAAAATTTCTTTGTCTGGAGAGATAACATTTTCTTGTATAGCCGCAATTGCAATAAATGGTTTAATAATCGAACCTGGAACATATAAACCTTCAGTAATTTTATTTAAAAATGGATTTCTATTATCATTAATATACTCATAAATTTTTTGATTATCTTTAGCTTCAGCTAGAATATTTGGATCATATTCAGGCTGGCTAACTAATGCAATCAAATCCCCAGAATTGATATCCATAATAACTCCGCCACCACCTTCAAATCCACTCTGTTCAATAATTTTCACAATAGAATCACGAAAATGTCTTTGAATTTCTAAATCTATTGTTAAATAGATATCCTGACCATCTTCTGGTTCATCAGTTGTGTTTTGAGAAACAATTTCATTTAAAGCATTAGTTTCAATAATTTTAAGACCATTTTTACCAGCCAAATAATCATTATAAATATCTTCCAGACCATCAATTCCTCTGATATTTTCTTCAAAATAAAAACCCGAACTATCTTTTTGTGGATAATTAACATAACCAAACAAACTTGATAGACCAATATCTGTTATATATTTTCTATTACTGAACTCTTGATCTTGTTGTCTAGCGATATTCCAAACGAGTGGAATATTATTTTTATCATAAATATTTCCACGATCAGAAAAAATCAAAGTATGACGAAGACTATTTTTAGTGCTACGTTCTAAAAAATTTTCCCCGTTTACAATTTGTAATTGCCAAACCTTTCCAATAAAAATTAATACCAAAAAACTAAAAAAAATTCCAACTCCGATTACAAGTTTTTTTGAAACAGGTTTTTCAATTCTTCCTTCAAACTGATCAGTATCAAAACCTGGTAAATTTTCAGAGTCTAAAAAAATTTCATCAGGATCGATTTGATGATTAACAGAAATTTTTCCTTTTTTTCTTTTAAATAAACTCATCTAAAAAATTAAATTAATAACTTCTTTTTAAAAGAAGTGACCATGATAAAAACAATTACCATAATTAATGTGAAGACAAAGTCAAAATCTTCTAAAAAGAAAAGTTCAATACCTTTTCCATACAAAGAATCAATAATTAAACCAACCAAAACTGATTCATACAAGTTATCATAATAAAAAAGACCAATAATTGCCAAAATAAAACTAACCCACCATTGAAAAATAAAGGCTGAAATAACTAAGAAAATGCCGAATAAAACTCTTCTAATAATCATATCATTGTTGTCTATTTAAAATTTCTATAAAATCGACCTTGTTAAAATTAAATGGGTAACGAAAATAAATGTTTTTAAAAGCACCAGTTTCATCAATTTTAATTTCATCAACTGACCCAATCACCAAATCATCAGCAAAAATACTTTCTCCTTCAGAAATTTCTAAATCTTTTGGTAAAGTAATAACAAAACCACCACCACCAATACCTATAGCTTCTGCTTGCTGATCGGAAATAGTAACAAAAATCCTTTCATCTGCAGAAGAAAATAACCTAACGACTGAGGTTTTTTGATAGACCTCTTCTATTTTTCCAATTGGTACATTCAAATAATAAACAAAGTCTCCAACATTTACCTGATTTGAACCCAAGTCAATTAAAAAAGTGTCATAAGGAGAATATGGTGGTTTATTTAGAACTTGACCAACAACAAAATTATCTTCTATCTGAACATAATCAATTAATTTTTTTAATGATTGATTTTCTTGTTGAAGAGACCTAACTGTTAAATTTTCAATTTTTAAATTACGATTTTCTTTTTTTAATTTTTCATTTTCTTCAATTAAATTTTCTTTAACTTTGAAAAATTGAGACGAATTATCAAAAGGAGCAACTATAGTATTTTTAAATTTTAAGACTGGTAAAGAAATTATTTGGAAAAAACTTTTAATATTTGTTCCAAAGAAAAAAAGACTGGCTAAAACTATGATCAATAGAATTATTTTTTTATTAATTTTTTTCTTATTTTTTCGGTGGTAATTCATCCTCTTTTTCAATTAAAATATCTTTGTATTTGTCTACATTTTCAAGAATAATACCTGTTCCCCTCGCAACAGCCGTTAACGGTTCAGGAGCTACAGATACATCAATTTGTAATTCTTCTTTTAAAAGATTATCCAGACCTTTGATTAAGGCACCTCCACCAACCAAGCTAATACCTCGTCTCATAATATCAGAAAGAATTTCTGGTGGTGTTTGTTCCATAACTTCTCTGGTTGATTCAATAATAGTATCAATTGATTGGGCAACCGCTTCTCTAATATCAGATTCAGTAATAATCACCTCTCTTGGAAGACCAGAAACTAAATCTCTACCCCGAATAGAAGATTCCAAAACATCTCCATCTGGTAGCATTTTACAAATTTCGGTTTTAATATCTTCGGCAGTTCTTTCACCAATTAAAATTTTAAACTCTCCACGAATATAATTAATAATATCCTCATTCATTTTATCTCCAGCAATTTTTAAATTTTTTGATCGAACGATTCCACCGAGCGAAATAACAGCTATATCAGTTGTCCCACCGCCAATATCAATAACCATACTCCCAACAGGATCATGCACAGGCATTTTAATCCCAACAGCAGCTGCCATTGGCTCTTCTACAACATAGACTTCTCTTGCACCAGCACCAATTGCTGCATCTCTAACGGCTCTGGTTTGAACATTAGTGATACCAGATGGAACACCGATCACAACTCTTGGACCAAGTAGTTTTTTATTATCTTTTTGAGCTTTATTTAAAAGATAAGCAATCATTTCTTCTGTCACCTCGAAATCAGAAATAACTCCATCTATTAAGGGTCTCACTGCTTTTAAATGAGCTGGTGTTCGCCCCAGCATTTGTTTGGCTTCAAGACCAACCGCAACGACTCTACCAGTTTTTTGATTTATAGCGACAACCGAAGGTTCATTAATAATTACACCTTTGCCAGGAATATAAACCAAAGTATTAGCTGTCCCCAAATCAATACCAATATCATTTGAGAATGAAGTCTTAACTTTTCTAATATAATTTTTAATCTTATCGAATTTTTCCATTTTATTTAAAATCTAAATTCATAATTTTACTCTCAGAAATTTTTTCTGTTTTATTTGTTACTCGATTATAATAATCAAACTCACCAGATTCGATTCCTTTTGTTCCAATAACAATTCTTTTGGTGATACCAATCAAATCAGCATCAGAAAGTTTTTCTCCAACACCTTTCTCTCTATCATCATAGAGAACTTTAATATTATTTTCTGTCAAATGTTCATAAATTTCATCTGAAAGTCTTGTTGATTCTTCATTATCTACAGAGGCATTAACTAAATGAAAATCAAAAGGTGAGATATTTTCTGGCCAAATTAGGCCCTTATCATCTGAGTAAACTTCAGCGATTACTCCCATCAATCGTCCAACTCCAATTCCATAACTACCCATAATAACCGGTTCTCTATCACCATCTTTTGTATTAAATAATAATTCAAGGGCGCTAGAAAAACGAGTTCCCAAACTAAAGATATTTCCGACTTCAACCGTTTTCTTTTCAATTAGCTCTTTTTTATCAAGGCCAAGTTCTGATAAAACTTCTTCATTATAAACCTCTTTATTAACAGCTAATTTTTTTGATGGTGAATAATAAATAATATCTTCTCCCGCTTCTGTTTCGGTTTGAAATTCATGAGAATATTTTGAAAAAGCACCCCCAGAAGCAAAAGTTATATAAGTTTTTTCTTCTAATCCGCATTCTTTGAAAATATCAAAATAGATCTGTTTCATTTTTTCATAAAATTTATCATGTTGTTCTTGAGATTCAGAAAAGGAATAAAGATCTTTCATTAGAAATTCTCTACCTCTCATAATTCCTGACTTAGCACGAATTTCGTTTCTAAATTTTGTTTGGAATTGATATGGGTAAGTTGGTAAATCTTTGTACGAAGAAATATGATCTTTCATTATATTAGTAATCGGTTCTTCATGGGTTGAAGCAAGGACTGTTTCAGTTCCATTTTTTATAACTGTCTTGAACCAATTATCCATAACACTATCATCCCAACGATCAGTTTTTTTCCATATCTCTGGATCCTGAAGAGCAGTCATATTAATTTCAACACCACCGACTTTATTCATGTGTTTTCTGATAATATTTTCAATTCTTTTTAAGGTAGTTAACCCCAGAGGTAACATGGTATAAACCCCTGCTATTTCTTTTTTAATAAATCCAGCCTTTATAAGCAGCTGGGCACTCTTGGAAACTTCATCTTTTGGAGCTTCCCTACGTGTTTTAATAAACAATTTTGATTGCCTCATATGGATATAAATATAGCAGAATTTAGCTTATAAAACAAAAACACCCACAGTATTGTGGGTGTTTTCTAGAAACTATTTAAGTTCAACTTTGGCACCTGCCTCTTCAAGTTTCTTTTTAATTTCTTCTGCTTCTTCTGGTTTAACTCCTGACTTTACATCAGCTGGAGCAGACTCTACCAAATCTTTAGCTTCTTTCAAGCCAAGACCAGCAACTTCTTTGACAACTTTAATAACAGCAATTTTTTGAGCGCCAATATCTGCTAAATGAATTGTATATTCACTTGCTTCTTCAGCAGCACCTGCATCCCCTACACCTGGAGCAGCAGCAACAGCTGCGACAGCACTAACTCCAAATTTCTTTTCTAACAATTTAACAAGTTCATTCAAATCCAAAACACTCATTGTCTCGATTGATTCAACAATAATTTTAAATTTAGCTGGAACCTCAACATCAGCACCTTCATCTACTGATTCTTCAGCTGGAGCTTTTGTCTCTTTCGGAGAATCTTCTTTGACTGGAGCTTCTTCCTTTTTTGTTTCCTTTGGAGCCTCAGCTTGTGTTTCCTCTTTTTTTACATCTTTTTCATCTGACATAATTTTAGTTTATTATCTTAATAATTAAGCGCTCGCTTCTTGTTTATCAGCAATTGCTTTTAATGACATCACAAAACCTTGGATTGGAGAATTAATCACATTTACAAACATTCCTTTCAATGTTTTATCTCCAGGAATCAGTGCGATTTCTTCCATTTCATTTTTTGATAAAAATCTGTTTTCAAAAATTCCACCTTGAATATCAACCCTCCCATCAAAAGATTTTTGGAAGGTATATATTTCTCTGGCTGGGGCAGTTAGATCATTGGCATATACGACAGCCAACTCTCCATTTAATTCTGGAATTTCTCCTTTGATACCAGCTTCTTCAAAAACTTTTTTAACCAAAGTTTTCTTAGCCACATAATAAGAAACGTTAGATTCACGAAGTTTTTTTCGCATCTCTACTGTTTCATTTCCAGAAAGACCGCTGAAATTAATAAAGACTACTGATTCATTACTGCTAACATCTTTAAGTTTTTCAACAATTTCTTTCTTTTTATCTTTGGTAATAGCCATATTTTTTGTTTTTTTAAAAATAAAATCGACCCGTAAGACCAAGGTCGAATTTAATGAGTATCGTGCGTACTAAAGCGTAAAACGCTTTTGCCCGACCTCGAGAGGACTTATTCTGTGTCTTGCAATTTGCATGCCACAGAGCCCCTTGTCTTTGGTCTTACAAAGAGTAATCATACATAAATAATTTTATTTGTAAAGTTTAAATTAAATTAGAAAAGTCTAATTACATCATTAACCGTAATAGCGAACATTAATAAAAGAAGAATCATAAAACCAATTGTATTAATTGAATTAACAATCGCAGGTTTAATCCTTTTACGAGTTATTCCTTCAATCATAACAATCAACAATCTACCTCCATCAAGTGCAGGAAAAGGTAAAATATTTAAAATAGCAAGGTTTATGGAAATAAAAGCAGTGAATCCAAGCAAATAGTTTAATCCAAAATTAGAAGCGCTGTCTACCAACTTTACAATCCCAACAGGACCTGCAACATCATCAAAGGATCCATCCCCTGAAACAGCTCTCGTGATTAATTGTGATAATCCTGACGCAATTTCTTTAATCATTTGACCGGTCATAATAAAACCTTGCCAAATTGCTTCAAAAAATGAAAACTGTAATTTCCCAATTCTTTCCATTGAAATACCAATTGCTGGCCGATCTAAATCTAAAACACCTTTTTCTGGTTGAATTTCTAAACTTAATTTTTGATCAGACCTCATTATGTCTAAAGTAATTAATTTAGAACTAGAAGAAATAAATTTTTGAATTGATTCTGTAGTTATATTTTCTAAAGATAATACTTCACCATTTCTTCTAATTTCTATAATTTGGTCACCCGACTGTAGGCCAATCTTTTTTGCTGGAGATTCTTCAACGACCGATGTTACAACAACAAATGATTTTTCAATATTATTTTGATTTTTTTCTGTAACAATAGAAGGAAAACCAAACATTAAAGAAATTGAAAATAATAACCACGCAAATAAAATATTAAATACTACACCAGCGACCAAGACGGCTGCTTGAGTCCATCTAGATTTATTTAAAAAACTATCTTTGTTATTTGGATCTAGAGATTCTTCTGTTGCCGATTCACCAAAAATTTTAACATAACCTCCAATCGGGATTAGATTTAGTGAATATTTGGTACCATTTTTTATTTTTGACCATATTCTAGGTGGAAAACCAACAGCAAATTCATCAACACGAATACCACTTTTTTTGGCAACTAAAAAGTGCCCAAGTTCATGAACAAATATTAAAACACCCAAGATTAAAATAAATATTATTACTGACATTATGATTTTATTTCATTTTCCTTATTAACTGTTAATTGCTCTAAATCTTTTTGAAAATCATTAGCGATTTTTTCCATTTCTTCTTTTGATTTAAATTTTTCATCTTCTGTTATTTCACTATTTTTTTCTTTTAATTGAATATCACTCCAAACATCCACTCTTTCTTTTCTAATTGAGATTCTAGCTTCTTCAAGTTTTTTACCAACTTGTTTAATTAAAATTTCACGACGCTCTGAAGTCAATTCTGGGAAGATAACTCTCAATCCTTTTTCATCAGTTGAAATTGAAACTCCTAAATCAGCTTCTGTGATGGATTTTTCAATTTCCTTTGTTTGGGCAATATCATAAGGACTAATTCTAATTGTTCTAGCATCTTCTACAGAAACACCCGCCACCTGATTCAGTGGACTGGGTGTCCCATAAGAATTAACCCTAACAGAGTCTAGTAGTGTAACGGTTGCGCGACCAGTTCTAATACCAGATAATTCACTATCAAGCCAATTTTTAATTTTACTTAACTTTTCTTTAAATTCATTAAATTGATACATCATAATATATTATTATAGCAAAAGAACTGCTCTTTCCAAGAGGATCTTTATTGAAGAACCACTATCACCAATAAAGTCTTCAATTTGCATTAAAATTTTTATTTTTGAAGCAATTTCTTCTTGATAAGATTTTTCATTTTTTTTTCTTAAAGAAAAAATCATATTTTGTATTAAACAACACGCTTCGATACGATCTTTTTTTTCATCTTTAATATCTTTTACTAAATTATCTACAAATTTTAAACGATCAGTAATTGACATTTTCTGAATTTCTTCAAAAGAATTTTTTTTCTCTTTGGGTAAATTTTTTTTAATAATTACAGCTCTAGAAAAAAAAGTTGGTAAAAGACCTTCAATTTTTGGTAACACGATAAAAAAATAGGTCCTAGCTGTTGGCTCTTCTAGGATTTTTAGCAAAGCATTCTGGGCATGATGATTAATAGAATTAACAAAAATTAAAAAAACCATTTTTTTATCTTCTGGAGTTTTGATTTGGGATTGTGTTATCAAAGCCCTTGAATCAACAACTTTAAATTGATTATATTTATAGTCAAAAAAAAGAGCTTTGTCATTTGGATCAACTCCAAATTCATTACACAGAAAATTTCTTAATTGATCTTCAGTTTCTTGATGACCTCCTTCTATTAAATGAAAATGATGAATATCACCATTATTTTTATATTGTTCAATAATTCGTTGCATTTTATCTCTTGGAAATAATTGATTTTTTATAAGTATCAAGGTGATTCAAGGCAATTCCAGTTCCTTTTACAACACAATAAAGAGGATCTTTTGCTAAATGAGCTTTTACTCCTGTCCTACGATAAACTAATTCCGTTAAATTTCTCAACTGTGAAGAACCTCCTGTCATTGTTATCCCAGCATCAATAATATCTGATGATAATTCTGGTGGGGTTTCTTGTAAAACATCTTTGATTGCTTTGACAATTTCTCTTAATTCTTTATTAATTGCTTTGACAATTTCATTAGTTTTAATTTCAGTTGATCGAGGGAGCCCAGTTAAAAAATCTCGACCTTTTATTGTCATTTCAAGTTCTTCATCTAACAATACAGCTGAACCAATTTTGACCTTAATTTGCTCTGCAGTTTTATCACCAATAGCCAAGTTAAAAGTTTTTTTAACAAAATCAGCAATTGCTGTATCAATTCTGTTACCAGCACATTTAACTGAAGTAGAGGCAACGATTCCACCAAGTGAAATAACAGCAACATCAGTAGTTCCCCCGCCAATATCAACAATCATCCGTCCTTGTGCTTCATAAATAGGAATACCTGCACCAATTGCCGCCAAAATTGGTTCTTTTACTACATAAGCATTTTTAGAGCCGGCCTTGATAGCTGCCTCTATAACGGCACGACGTTCAGTAGAAGTAACACCAGCAGGTACAGAGACCATCACTTCAGGTTTAAAAAATTTAAAACGACCCAATGATTTTTGGATATAGTAAGATAACATTGCTTCGGTGACACGATAATCAGCAATAACACCGTCTTGCATTGGCCTATAAGCAATAATGCTTTCTGGAGTTCTACCGATCATTTCTTTGGCTTCATTACCAACTGCTAATATTTTGTTATCTTGTTCAGAGATAGCAACAACCGAAGGTTCATTTAAAACAATTCCTTTTCCAGGGGCAAAAACCAGCGTATTAGCTGTCCCTAGATCAATTCCCAATTTTGGTGTCATAAACCCCATATTTAGAGATATCTTAACTTTTTTTTAGAATTTTACAATTATTTTAAAAGTAATAGTATAGAATTAGTAATATGTATATCATTGAAGTTACACCATTTAGTAAATCAATTAGGAATGATTCGTATTCATATTTTTCAACAAAGCCAATTGAAATTGGATCCATTGTTACTATTTCCTTAAGAAAAAAAATTATTGAAGGTTTGGTTGTCGATGTGAAAGAAGGAAAAGAATTAAAATCACAAATAAAATCATCTGATTTTCAAATTAAAAAAATTTTAAAAACTTCTCCTAATTTATTTTTTAAAAAAGAATTAATACAAGCAATTAAAGAAACTGCAGATTTTTTTGCAACCTCGATTGGTTCAATAATTACAAATATAACTCCCAAAATACTAACAGAAGAAATTGATAAATTTAAACCGAATGCAAAAACTGAATTACAAAATAACAATCAAACTAAAAGTCAGAAATACATTATACAAACTGAGGATGATGATCGATATTCAGAATATAAAAGTATCATCAGAGAAAATTTTGCTAAAAACAAATCAGTTATTTTTGTTGTACCAACAATAGAAGATTGTCATCTAGCTGAAAAAAAATTAAGTCGGGGTATCGAAAAAGATACATTTGTTTTAAATAGTAGAACAACACAAAAAAATATTTTAGAGAAGTGGATGAAGATTAAGAGAAATAATAAGCCAATTCTTTTGGTTACAACTTGTTCTTTTATAACATTACCAATAGAAAAAATTGGTATTATTATAATAGAAAGAGAAAATTCATCAGCATATAGAACAATGAAAATGCCTTATATTGATATGAGATTTTTTATTGAAAAATATGCCGAAAAATTAAATATTCCGATTTTATTTGGTGACATGATGTTAAGAACTGAAACACTAAAAAGATACGATGAGCATGATTTTTTTGAGTATACACCAATTAAATTTCGTTCTATTACTAATGCTAATCAAAAAATGATTGACTTAAAAGATGAAAATGAAATTATTAACAAAGAAAATCCACTTTCTAAAAGTTTAATAAATTTAATTACAGAAAATATTTCTCAAAATGAGCATCTTTTTATTTTAAATAATCGAAAAGGTTTAGCTCCATTAGTCGTTTGTGGTGATTGTGGCCAAATTGTAAAGTGTAATGAATGTGATTCCCCAATTACTTTGTATGGTAAAGATGCAACTGTTAAAGAAAATTACTTTTATTGTCATTTTTGCGGAGCAAAAAGACCTGCTGGAGAAAAATGTAGTAATTGTAACAGTTGGAGATTAGAAACTGTTGGTTTTGGTACAGATAAAATTAAGAAAGAAATAGAAAAACAATTTCCTAAAACAAAAATTTTAATTCTTGATAAAGATCATAGTAAAACACCATCGCAAGCTCAAAAAGTTATAAATGATTTTTACGAATCACCCAGTGCAATTTTAGTTGGAACAGAACTAGCCCTACTTTACCTACACCAACCAATAGAAAATGTTGCGATTAGCTCGATTGATTCAATGTTTTCATCACCTGATTTTAGGATCAGAGAAAAAATATTGAATATTTTGTTAAAAGTAAGATCAAAAGCACAAAAAAATTTTCTAATCCAAAGTCGTAACTTGGATAATGAAATTTTTGACAATTTAAAAGCTGGTAATTTAACTGAATTTTATAGAACAGAATTTATTGAACGAAAAAAATATAATTTTCCACCCTTTAGTTTAATCATCAAAATTTCAACTTCGGCTAGGAAATATGAAACTGCTGAAAATGAAATTAACCTAATAAAAGAAGAATTAGATTTTAAAGATATGATTATATTTGAATCTTTAGTTAAAAATAATAAAGGTTTAAAAACAGCAACTGGATTTTTAAGGATCGATCGGAAAGAATGGCCAAATCAAGAAATAATTGAGAAACTGAAAAATTTGCCAGCTAAAATAAAATTAGAAATTGATGCAGAAAATTTATTCTAGTGGCAATTCCCCATTTTCTTTATAATAAATAATATCATCAACTGTTATTTTAAAAATATCTCCTTTAAAACGCTGATGTGAATTAAATTTGGGGTCAGTTTCAATCTCCCTATAACAAGCTGAATAAGATTTTTCTTTTTCTGATTCATTAGTCCAAAATTCCATTATAGAATTTCTACCTTTGAGAGTCTCAATATCAAAATTTTTTTCATGAAGTTGAGCATATAAAATAGTTGCTAATCTCATTTGGTTTTCTAATCTATCTTTGGGTGTTAATTCCCCGATTGCAACTTCTTTTTCATGCTTTATATAATCTTCATTATTGTGTGGTTTGTGATCTTCAAAAATCATTATTAAATCATAACTCTCTTTAAAAAAGTCGCAAGGAAGAATTCAATTCTCAAGACTTGAAAAAAGTAAGAAAATGAAGCATTATTTAAGTAATGAGAGAAATAGTTCAAAAAGATAACAAGGTTTTAAGGCAAATTGCTAAAGAGATTCCAATTAATAAAATAAAGAGCCCAAAAATCCAGAAAATTTTATCTGAGATGAAAGAAGCATTAGATAGTCAAAATGACGGGGTTGCTTTGGCAGCACCTCAAATTGCAGAATCTTTGCGAATTTTTATTATTTCCCCAATCGCTTATCAAGTAGATGTAGATAAAAATGATTTTTCTAAAAAAAAATATATATTTATTAATCCTAAAATTATTTGGAAGTCCAAAGATAACAAAAAAATGGAGGAGGGTTGTCTGTCAGTTCGCCCACTATATGGGAAAGTCAAGAGATCAAGCCGAGTCAAAATTATGGCATACGATGAAAATGGAGAGGAATTTGAAATGGAAGGCCGCGGTTTGATTGCCCAAATCTTTCAACATGAAACAGATCATTTAGATGGAATTTTGTTTATTGATAAAGCAAAAGATTTAAAAGAATTTAATCCAGAAGATTATGAATAATAAAAATTATATTTTTTTTGGTAGTGATAATTTTAGCATAGTTGTTTTAGAAAAATTAAAAGAAGCGGGTCTTATCCCAAAAATTTTAGTAACTGCACCAGACAAACCCGCAGGTCGTGGTCAAAAAATAGCAGAGCCAATAACCAAAATTTGGGTTAAAGAAAATTTAAAGAATCAAACAAAGATACTTCAACCAGAAAAATTAGATGAGGAATTTATAAACCAAATTTCAAATAATAATTGGGATTTTTTTGTTGTGGCTTCTTATGGAAAAATTATTTCACAGCAAGTTTTAGATATCCCACAAAAAGGATCTTTGAATGTTCATCCTTCTCTATTACCTCTTTATCGCGGAGCTTCTCCAATCGAAACAGTAATCTTGGATGACTGTAAAGAAACTGGCGTCACAATAATGTTGATGGACCAAAAAATGGACCATGGGCCAATACTGAATCAAGAATTTGTTTATTTTGAAAAATGGCCAACTAAAATAGAAGTTGAAAAAAAGTTAGCTACAATTGGTGGAAAATTACTTGTTGAGACAATACCTATGTGGCTAGACAATGAAATTGAAGAACAAGAACAAGATCACGAACTAGCAACTTTTACAAAAAAAATTACCAAGGAAAGTGGTGAAATAAAATTAGAGGATTTAAAAAATAATAAAAAAGAACGTGAAATTTTTCTAAAAGTTCAAGCACTTAATCCGTGGCCCGGTGTTTATTTTTTTATAGAAAAAAATGATAAACAAGTTAGAATCAAAATCAAGAAAGCTATCTGGGTAACTGACCCAAACAATACCGAGGGAGATTTTGGTAGATTGAAAATTGAAACAGTTTTACCAGAAGGAAAAAAAGAGATGAATTTTGAAGATTTCAAGAGGGGTTATTTAAAATAAAATTTTTAATTATTTAAAATTTTACTACTCTTTACCGAAACGAAGTATTTTTTTAATTCTTTTAGCACCCCTCCTGACCAAATCTGTTTTCTTTTCTCTATTTTTACGAACACGACGAATCATTTCATTTTGCGCTTCATTAATTGCAGAAACCATATCTTCTTTTTTTGATTCCGTTCTGAAAACTTTCCCGTGATATTGAAGATTTATTTCTGCCCGATAAATTTGACCAGCTTTATGATGCTCTCCATATTTTTTTTCAAGTTCAACATCGGCAATAGGAGTCTCATTGGGTTTTAGACTCATAAATTTTTCAATAGAAACTATCTTTTCGTTGACATGATTTCTAATTTCTTGATTAAGTTCAAAACTTGTTGTTTTAATATTGATTTTTGTATTCATAAATCTAATTGTTACCAATTTTTAATAATTTAATCCGACTATGATGACCATTTATAATTATGACACCACCATCAGGATTATCAAAATATTGACTTATAATTTGGCAAAGTCTCTTGTTAACCTGATTCTTTTCTGGTTTTTCTCTAACCCAAATCTCAAAATAATTTTCTTTTATTTGCATAAGTTCTTCTTTTTTTGATTCTGGGTGAACTTTTACCTTTACATATGTCATATTCTCTTCGACTTCTTTATTGTATCATATTAATAATTTTGAAAAATTTAATGAAGAATTTAATTAGCTCAAAACACTTTCATTTTTTAATCTTTTTTGATATGATTTTTGCTATCTTCAAGCAAGAAGATAATAAACATTCCGTGGTAGCTCAACGGTAGAGCAAACGACTGTTAATCGTTAGGTTACAGGTTCGAATCCTGTCCGCGGAGCATTACAGGATTAGATGAGTAGATTTCATCATAATCCTCTTGTTTTACAAAGGTTTTTAGAGGTTCGAACTTTCTAATAGTCTTGGAAGCTTCATTTTTAAGCCTTTCTAGTAGATTTCTGTATTCTGGTAATACAATATTGACTTTTTTGTCTTTCAATAAGAGGTTCGAACCAAGATCGTTTAGGATCTCTTTTTTCTTTTCTGGAGTAGCTTCAGCAAATCTAACTCTTATTAATTTTGCAAACTCCAATTTTTCTTCAAATTCATCAATCCATTTAGTTACCCTTTCATCAGTTTCATTAATCTCTTCAAGGATATCTTGTTTTTCAGCTAACCAATTAGTAAAGTCTGAAGCTTCGTGTTTCCAAGTTTTTCTTAAATCTATTTTTTTAATTCTTTCTAATTTCATATTTATTTAAGTTTTTCTCTGAAATGCTCCCTATGGAAAGCTAGGAATACAAGTCTCTCGCTTACAAGAAATCTACTATCTAGACTGTATTGTTGCAAATGCTTTTTTAATTCTTCGTCTAACTCTGATGATATTATTATACTTCCGTCATCATTAAAAGATATTCTACCTTTATCAAATAATCCATCTAGATTTTGACTTATTAAAATACCATTATTTGGATTATAGGCTTCCCCTTCTTCCTCTGATTGAATATAAGGTTTTATATGACTAGCGATCAAAGTGGGAAAAGCTAACTTTTCGACCATACATTTTTCTTGATTAAATACATATCTACTCTCCTCTTTTAATTCATTTTTATAAATCAAATGTAAATAAGGATTCCTTTGTCTTTTTTTAATTTCTAGATCTTCCCCAAATAATTGTTTAGCATCTTCTGTAAAATATAATTCATCTCCAACAAAAACAATGTCATCTAATTTTCCTAATAGATTTGTTAAATGACTCACTTGGTTATATTTTCTCTTTACAAAATCTATTCTTTTAACTTTTTCAACGTAGTTATCTAATTCTTCTCTATTTAGATAACCCTTATTAACCTTTTTTATATCAACTAACATTAAGGCAGTAATGTCTTCCCTACTTAATGAACCAGTCTCTACAAGTGTGTTTATCAAAAAATTTATTTGATGTAATTCGCTTTTTTTAGTAACGGAACTACCTAATTTAGAGTTTGAATAAACTATTTTCGAAAGTAAACTTTTCCTTTTCCTAGAAGTTTTTGCTGATAGAAAATCATCTGTATATTTATGGCAGGAAGATAGAAATGTTTCTATAAAACCCATTTTAACTAGTTGATTTATTGATTTACGAACCGATGCATCATTTAATCCATTTCTCTCAATTAAAATTTGTTGAAGTCTGTCATATTTATCTCTATTATACTCCTCGTCTTTATACTCTTTTATGTAGTCAACACAAATTTTTAAAGTTGATAAAAATTTTTCTCCATCATAATTAGTAAATGCATTAGTTATCTTCCAGTATTCTTCATATGTCTGATTACTCATAATCTTATTTCTTTATTATAAATAGATACTCTTTATTACTATTTTTATGTTTTTTACCTGTAATTTTATAATTATGCTTTCTTTCGATTACTTTTATATTTTTACGATATTTTTTAATTAAATCAAGTAATTCTTTTTTACTTGGATAAGAATTGTTGTTATAGCTCAATATCCAATACTTATAAGGTTTTAACTTATTAAATAAAGTATCAAACAATGATAGAGACAACTCTTTCTTAATGAAGTCATTTTTAAAAGGCACTTGTTTTTTTGATGTAATGTATTCATCAATAACTCCATAAAATCCAAAATAGTTATTCATGGTCCCAGTGTATGGTGGATCTAAATAGACAACATCTGCTTTGACGTTTCCTAATAAACCAAATATGTCCTCATTAAAACTTTTATTATCTTTTTTATTATCGAATATAGCATTATTATATTCATCAACATTTTTCAAAAAATGTTCTTTGAAAGATTGGTTATGATATGCTCTTTTTCTTTTGTATTTAGCATAACTATATTCTTCGTCTCTTAATTGTTTAATTTTATCCCAACTCAAATTGAATCTTGAGTAAGGCATTTTTCTAATCATCGCTCTTCTTATTAAGATTAAAACTAATGCTTTTTTATATTCCGAAGATAATTTTTCTATATTTTTTCTATATAAATCTAATTCCATACACTCTTCAGGAAAAAATAATTTATTAGCATAGTTTTTATACATAAAACCTTTTACTGGTTTTCCTTTAAAAATAATTTCAATATCATTACTATCTATTTTGTCTTTTTTATTTTCTATTAAAGCTTTTGAGATTAAATAATTTATTTTTAATATATCATTTCCAAAAACTCGTATACCTTTCTTTTTGGCGTAATAACTTATAGAAGACCC
>CAZRAX010000007.1:0-6364 GCA_964598245.1 uncultured Candidatus Saccharibacteria bacterium
GTTCGAGTCCTGCTGGGCGGACATTAAAATAAAGAGCCGGCTCGGAACGAGTCGGTGATTTTATTTATTGATAAACACTTGAAAATAAATTATAAAAAAGTTATCCTTTTATACACCTAATGCGCGGATGGCGGAATTGGTAGACGCACTTGCCTTAGGAGCAAGCGGGATTTATCCCATGGAGGTTCAAGTCCTCTTCCGCGCACACAAAATTAAATCGTTACAGCTTGTCTGTGGCGATTTTGTTTCCATAAAAAAATTTTTATTTTACCCTTTATACTAGGCATTTTTCATACTTTATCTTAATTATTTTAGATCTTAATTATTTTAGATAGAAAAAATTATACTAATGGAATTTCCAGGGAAAAATGTCTCGTAGACAACATCAATAATAGACAGAGCCGAGACCATAATGGCTAAACCAACTAAACCCCAAATTATATGCTGAGTTCCTTTTTTTCTACCATCTTCACTATCAGAAGATTTAATAAATTCAAAAACTCCCCAGAGAAATATCACCAAAGCAACTGCAAATAGTAAGATAATTAACGGGTTAACAATCACATCAACCAATGTTTGGATAAATTGTTCAAGAGTCATTTAAGAATTAAATTAATTGCTATCCCTAAAACCAGGAAGAGCTGGTGGGTTTGGAGCTCCTGGGGTAGGTCCAACACCAAAAGTATTTGCAAGAACACCAACTAGACCCCAAATTGCAACGACGACAAACAAAATAACAATTCCCCAAATAATATAACCCTTGGCCTTATTTTTTTCTTCAGGATCTTTGGCAGCAACATATGTTATCAAACCAAATACAAAGACGATGACAATAACAGCAATCAATAATGGTAATATCCCAGTGATTATATCAGCAATTGTATCTAAAATATCACTAATTGTTGTTGCTTGTGCACTAACCAAAACTGGCAAAGCCAATATTGAAAACGGAAATAAATATTTCATAAATTTATAAATTTAAAATTAACTTTTAATATTTCTATTATACTATAAAAAATATTAAAGTAGTAGCCACCAACGCAAATATGTGGATATCAAAATACCCAAATCAAAATTGAATTATGCCAAACTTAAAACCAAAAGTACTTGTCAAAATATAAACTAATCCCCAAACTGAAATCATCACAAACAATCCAATAATACCGAATAATATATACTGAACTCCTTTTTTCCTTTCACTTTCACTATCTGATTTAGCAATATACAAAACAATTCCATAGAAAAAAACAATTACAGCCAATGCAATAATTAAATAAATAACAATATCTAATAAGCTAATAATATTGTAAATAAAGTCTTTGAAAGTATACCCGCTTGTAATTTGAATATTAAACATAAATTATGGTCTTATTGTTTGAATTCTCATTGTTGGAACCTGAAAGGTATATTGTAGCACACCAACCAAACCCCAAATAGAAACCATAACAAATAATGCTACAATTCCATAAACAATAACTCTGATTGCCTCTTTTTTAGTGTCTTGATTGTCTGTTGTTACATAACGAATTAAGCCATAAACAAATAAAATAACAGCCAATCCAATTAAAATTGGAATAAGAGAATTTAAAATAGATAGGATCATCAATCCAATTCCATGAAGACCTCCTTGTTGTGCAATATTAAACTGAACATTTAAATTAAACATAGATTAACATTGGAGATTTGGATTAAATTGTTGAACGGTGCTACATATTACCCCACTCAATGCTTGAGCTCCCAAAAGAATAACTCCTCCAATAACTGTCCACAAGAATGCTTTTTTTGCTTTTGCTAATTCTTCTGGATTACCTCTGGCTTTGACAAAAAGAAATCCAGAATAAATAACGGCTAAAACAACAAAAATAAAACCAATCTGGATAATGGCATTAATAAACATATTAATAAAATCATAAAGATTATTAGCACCTATTGGGTTGGGGAAAATATAATTACCAGGGGTTCCAGAGCTGCTTGGTTGGGCACCTGGGATTCCGGAACTGCCTGGTTGGCCACCAGGACTACCAACGGATGATTGTCCCAAAACTATGCTTGGTAATAAAACTAAAAATAAAATGCCCAAATAGTAATATTTTTTTAATTTATTTAAAAATAACATATTAATATTTTATCATGATCCTAATTGAATTGGAATCCAAGTTTTTAGTTGAAGAGAATTTGTAATTAGTTGAACAATTAAATAAGCAGACAAAATAATTATAAAGCCAACCATAACTTTACCAAATATCTTGGTTGCTCTACTTATTTTCGCAGAATCACCCTGGGCAGTAATGTAGAGAAAACCAGCATAAATAAAAACAAAAACTGATAATACGGCAGCAAGTTCGATAGTAAAATAAATTAAATTAAAAATTAATTGAAAAAAATCATTAATCGTACAATCGGGGCCATCAAAACCACATGGAATTAATTCATTTTGACCCCGAATCTGTCCAAAGACAAAAACAGGAGTAGCTATCAAAATAAATATTATTAGAATATTAAAGATTTTTTTCATAATTAATTATTTAATAATAAATCCAAATCCTGATCTACTTTGGTTAAGGCTTGCAAAGTTGAAGACCGACCACTAATTACAGATTCAATAGCATCTTGATAAATAGAATCTGTTTGATTTGGATCTGGATCAATAAATAAATTTGAGATCAGAGCAGACTTATTAAAAATGTCTTGATAATCAACAGATGGTATATTTTGTAATAAATCTCTTCTAACTGGCGGTAAATTATACAAATCATACAAATAAATCATATACTGACTGTCTATCAAATGCATAATCGTAGTGAAAGAAGCACTTATTTTTGAAGACTGATTCAAAATTCCAAAAAAATGCATTTGCCCACCAGTTATTCTATTATTTTCATCAGATCTAGATTGAGGTAATTGAGAAATACCAAAATTCAAATTAGGATTTCTTTGAACCAAACTATTTCTTTCACTAGCAAAACCAAAATAAAATGCCAAATCCCCTGCCAGAAACATTTCATCAGAACTTGGTAAACTACGATTCCAAGAATAAGTTCTTCTTGTTGGATTTGAAAATTGAGTATAAAAATTAAAAGTAGCATCAGCTGGTGCAATTCCATAACCCAATCTCTCGTTAAAAATAGAAGTGAAATTATTTTGTTGATTCCTAACAATAACGGGATTTCCAGCTTGTGCAACCAAAGTATTAAAAATTGCTTTAGCATTTTTAATATTTCTAAATTCTCCCAAAGCAACGGCTGATTTTGTTATATTTGCCGATGAATCACTTTTTGTTAACTGCGGTGACATTTCTACTAATTCATCCCAATATGCTGGCGGTTTAGAAATACCACTACTATTTAGAATGGTCCGATTCCAATACATAACTATTGGATCAATCAAAAATGGAAATCCCGTAATACCATTTGATTTTAAAAGAATTTCACTTGCTTGAATAAAATTATTTTTATAATCAACCTGTGGATAAGATTCATAAGGAATATTGAAAAGTTTATCTTCATGTTTAGCTAAAAAATCATCATTAAAAATAACCACATCTGGCCCCCTACCAGCAGCCAATGAATTAATCAATTCATTTTCAAATCTACTTTCTGGAAATTCTTTATAAATAATATCAACAGTTTTAGTTTTAGATCCGCTATTATTATTAATTAATTCTTGATAAGCATTAACGGTTACTGCTGGCAAAGTCCCCCACATTTCTATAGGAATTACAATGTCATTTTGAGAAGTTCTTTTTAATGCAAAAAACAGAACACCAGCTACAATTAAAAAAATTGTAAAACCAAATAGGACCAATTGAAATGTTGTTAATTTATCTTTCATATTAATTTAAAAATAAAACCATAGTGGTGATTACCTACATGAATATCTTTTTCAAATTCAAAACCTGCTTCTTCAAACATAACCCTAGCCACATCTGGCTTAATAATATCTGATTCTTTGGGACCCAACCCACCAAAGGAATCCATCCACTCAACTAAAAATAATTTTCCCTTCGGTTTTAAAATTCTTTTGGCTTCACTAATTAAGGATTCTTTATCTTCGACTTGAAATAAAATATTAGTCATGATGACTCTTTCTACCAAATTATCTTCTAAACCAGTTCCTTTTGGATCATCCAAATCAGACCAAATTATCTCAATATGAGAAATGCCCTGTTCAAGAGAATCTTTTTTAAGTTTTTCTAATAAGTCTTTTTGAATATCAACTGCATAAACTCGTCCAGATGGACCAGTAAGTTTAGCAGCAGCAATCGAGTAGAAACCAGAACCAGAACCCAAATCAGCGACCCTCATTCCAGGATCAATATTAATTTTTTCAATATTTTGTTCAGGGTTAGAGAACATTATTATAATTATACTAAATTTTAAAAAATAAGAACCCCTTTTACTAACACCTCGGCTAGAATGGTACAATAGTGGCGATTGAATCAGCGGCTCTAAGCTTCATTACTCTGACTCCTTGAGTCTGTCTACCTAAAATAGGAATTTCATCAACATCAACTCTTATGACTTGACCTTTTTTTGACATAGCAACAATTTCATCAGTATCTTCTGTTACGATAACAGCATTAACAATATTACCATTTTTGGGAGTAACTTTGGCAGTTTTAATACCAGAGCCACCTCTATTTTGAATCTTGTATTCATCAAGTGGGGTTTGCTTTCCATAACCTTTTTCAGTGAAAACTAACAAATTATTATTTTCTTCATCTTTTTTGATTCTTAAACCAGAAACAACTTGGTCACCTTTTCCTAATTTTATTAATTTAACTCCAGTAGCTGAACGCCCCATTTCTCTAATATCTGAATCTTTGAATCTAATCGACTGCCCATTTTTGGTAATAACTGAAACACTGTCACCTTTTTGAACAAAATTTGCAGAAACTAGTTGGTCACCTGATCGAAGTTTGATTGAGATAATCCCACTTCTGCGAACATCATGGAAACTTTCAGCGCCAACCTTTTTACCGATTCCATCTTTAGTTGTCATCATTACTGATAAATCTTTTATTTCTCTTGTATCTTTAGGCATTGGCAAGACAGAAGTAATTCTTTCATCTGTTTCTATTGATAAAAAGTTCATTATTGATTTACCTTTTGTTGCTCGACGACCTTCTGGGATATCGTACATTTTAATTTGATAAACTTTTCCTTTATCTGTAAAGAATAGTAAATCACTATGTGTTGTTGTGTGTAATAGTGTATGAATAAAATCTTCTTCTTTGGTGTTTAGATCCATAACCCCAACCCCACCTCTTTTTTGTTTTTTGTATTCATTTGGATTTGTTCTTTTGACATAACCACCATTAGTCAAAACCAAAACGCTATCATCATCAGGGATTAAGTCTTCTAGAGAGATGTTTTTAACACCATGAGGAATAATCTTGGTTCTTCTTTCATCAGAATATTTTTCTTTAACTTCAGCCATTTCTTTTTTAATTAAATTTCTCATCTTGGTCTTGCTAGCTAAAAGCTCTTTGAACTCTTGAATCATTTTTTGAATTTCTTTCAGCTCATCTTCTATTTTTTTACGTTCAAGACCAGCTAATTTTTGCAATCTCATTTCTAGAATGGCGGTTGCCTGAAGTTCGCTGAATTTGAATTTTTTCATTAAATTAGAGTGAGCAGTCGGAGTATCTTTTGATGCTTTAATTAATTTAATAATTTCATCAATATGATCTAGAGCTTTTTTCAAACCAATTAAAATATGTTCTCTGGCTTCTGCTTTTCTTAAATCAAATTTGGTTCTCCTAGTTACAACTTCATAACGATGCTCAACAAAATTTTGTAAAACTTCTTTTAAAGATAAAGTTTGCGGAACACCATCAACCAAAGCAACAATATTAAAATTAAAATTTTCTTCTAGTTGAGTGTGTTTATAAATATAATTCAAAATATTTTGCGGATGAGCAGATGACTTTACATCAATCACAATTCTAATATCATCAGTTGATTCATCACGAAGGTCTCTGATGCCTTCTATTTTTTTATTTTGAACAAGTAAAGCAATTTTAGTAATTAAATCAGCTTTGTTAACCCTAAACGGCAATGAAGTAATAATAATTTGATGTGAACCAGATTTTTCTTCAACAATTTCTGATTCACCACGACAAACAACACCACCTCGACCATTGGCATAGGCAGAATGTAAATCTTTTTTGTTGAAAACTAAACCACCAATTGGAAAATCAGGGCCCTTGATAAATTCTAAAAGGTCTTCGGTTGTGGCTTTTTCATTTTCAAGTAGGTAAATACAGGCATCCATTAATTCACCCAAATTATGTGGTGGGACATTTGAAGCCATCCCAACAGCAATACCCGTCACCCCATTGATTAAAAGATTCGGCGCTTTA
>CAZRAX010000007.1:6374-17536 GCA_964598245.1 uncultured Candidatus Saccharibacteria bacterium
ATACCCAAAGTACCATTTAACAATAAATTAGGAACATTTGTTGGTAAAACAACAGGTTCTTTTTCTACACCATCAAAATTGGGTCTAAAATCAACAGTATCCTTTTCTAGATTAGTTAATAATTCTTCTGCTAATTTTGCCATTTTTGCTTCGGTATAACGATAAGCTGCTGGTGGGTCACCATCAATAGAACCAAAGTTACCCTGTCCGTGGACTAGTGGGTATCTCATTGTAAATGGTTGTGCCATTTTTACCATCGCATCATAAACAGAAGTATCACCATGCGGATGATACTTGGCGATAACTTCACCCACAACAGAAGCTGATTTTTTAAATTTAGCACCAGATGTTAAACCATTTTTATACATTGAATAAAGAATCCTACGATGCACGGGCTTTAGCCCATCACGGACATCGGACAATGCCCGATCAGTAATAACTGACATAGCATAATCAAGAAATGATTTTTTCATTTCAGCACTAATTGGCGAATCAACTATTTGTAAAGCTGTTTTAATTGGTTCTTTGTTTTCTTCTTTTTTTACATTCTTTTTAGACATATTTAAATTTTTCTCATACTATCATAAAGTTTTTTAATTTTCAGCATTGTAGGTCTGACTACCAACAAAAAATGTTTTAATTTGATTTGTAAAAACATCAAAAGGAGAAGCAACATTTTCAGAACTTGTATCAGAAAAATTATAAACTGTTGTCAAAAGCCAAATTGCAAAAATAAATAATGTTATAAAAAAAGATGTTATAAAAGCAAAAGAGTCCTTTTTAGACTTATCCTTTTTTCTTAACTTCTCTAAAAAATTCATAATGTTTAATTCTTTAAGACAACAATCTCTCCTTCTCTACCCTCTAAATCCTTTTTCTTAATTGTAAGTTTTTCAATCGGCTTGATATCTTCTTGCCCACCTTCCTTGAGAAAATCTTTCAAGGCATTTTTATCACCAATTTCTCCATAATGAATCGGAATAATGATTTTGGGTTCTCTTTTAACGGCAACCTTGTAAGCGTCAGAACTATTCAGTACTCCATCTCCGCCAATTGGAACAAACAAAATATCTGCCTCACCAAGCTCTTCTTTGATATCGGGATCTAATTCTGTCTGATCAAGAGCACCAAGATAAGCAATGTTAACACCATCAATCGTAATTGAATAAATAGTATTATTTGATTCTTTACCATCATAATTAGTTTTAGTTAAAAACCCTCTAACAAAAAAGTCTTTGATCTCGTATTCTCCAGGGCCCTTGATAACAAAAGATTCTTTATCGCCTCTTGATGTTGTTTCAAAACCATTTAGATTTGGATGGTTGGTTGTAACCAAAGTAATATCAGCACCGAAACTGGTATTAGAAAATTTTGATTTCTTTGATGGTGGGTTAAAGGCAATTGTATAATCACCCTGAGTGATTTTAATAGCCTCAACTCCATGATATGTAATAACCATAGGTGCCCATTATAACATATCTAATGAAAATTTCATCTTTATATTATTTCAAAATAGACTTTACTTAATAGAAAAAATAGGTAAGATAATATTTACTCTAATTATTAGCCGAGTTTATAGTAACCCTTGTTGGCAAGCAGATTCACAATTTTATTAAAATGAATCAGCATACAGAAATCCCAGAAACGATTGTACGGACCACAAGACCTATAAGCTTTTTTGCTTTTTAGAGCAAAATTATTATGGAAAAAGAAAAAACACAAAAATTAATGGATAATTATCTTCAAGATTCGCCTAATCCACCCAAAAATGGTGATTTAGTAGAAGGATTAGTTGTTGCTATTGATAAAGCTTCAATTTATGTAGATATTCCACCTTTTGGAACTGGAATTATCTATGGTCGAGAATACATTATTGCTCGAGATATTATTAGAAAAATTCATGTTGGCGACAGTGTATCTGCTAAAATCGTTGATCTTGAAAATGAAGATGGATATATTGAATTATCACTAAAAGAAGCCAAACAAGCTTTGATTTGGGGAGAAGTCGAAGAAGCGATAAAAGATAAGAACCCTCTAGAATTAGTCGTTCAAGATGCTAACAAAGGAGGCCTGCTTTTGAATTGGCAAGGGCTACAAGGTTTTCTACCTGCTTCTCAATTAAAAACAGAACATTACCCTCGTGTAACAGATGGGGACAAAATGAAAATTTTGGAAGAATTAAAAAAATTGATTGGACAAAAAATTGCCGTAACTATTATTGGTGCAACACCAGAAGATGGAAAACTAGTATTTTCAGAAAAAGATGTTATTGAGCAAAAGGAAGCCCTAGAGGAAGTTGAGAAATACAAAGTTGGCGATATTTTAGATGGAGAAGTTACCGGAGTTGTTGATTTTGGAATTTTTGTTAAAGTCAATAAAAATCTAGAAGGGCTAGTACATATCTCTGAAATTGATTGGTCACTTGTAGAAGATCCAAGACAACATGTCGGGGTCGGAGATCAAGTTAAAGTCAAAGTTATTGAAGTCAAAGATGGAAAAGTTTCTCTTTCTATCAAAGGACTAACTGAAAACCCATGGAATGAAGCTGGTAAAAAATACAAAAAAGGAGAAAGTGTCAAAGGAGCTATTATTAAATACAACAAGCATGGTGCGCTTGCTTCAATTGAAGAAGGAGTTGCAGGATTAGTTCATGTTTCTGATTTTGAAAATCAAGACAAATTAAAAGAAAGTTTAGAGCTTGGAAAAGTTTACGATTTTGAAATTACTTTGTTTGATCCAAAAGAACAAAAGATGACATTAGCTTTAAAAGCTTAATCAATAAGAAACCACCCACAAACATTATTCCTAAAACACGAATCAGCGACCTACTCGGGTCGCTGTTCTCGTCTCGGACGAACTCTTAATTTATTCGACAAAATGGTTCGGCCCGTTCGTCCTGCGACAGGTTTTATAAATAATGTTTGTGGATGGTTTGGTGATGATTTAATTATACCCATTCATTGCTTTCAAATACCCAAACTGAATGACTTCTTCAATCGCGTCAACAGTTTTCTTTTGAATTTTTTTAATTTCTTTCTCTTCTTTCGGAGAGAATTTACCTAAAACATGCTTGACGACGGCATCTTCTCCTTTTGGTTTTTTAATTTTTCCAGTTGGAGTCGTTGGTGAAATTCCGATTTTGATTCTAATAAAATCTTTAGTCTTGATTGAGCGAATTACAGATTCAATCCCCTTGTGTCCCCCACTCTTTTTCCCAAAAACAATTTTAGCCGTTCCAATCCCCATGTCTAAATCATCATGAATAATAATTAAATTTTTGGCTTTTTTTACACTAGTTATAATTTTTTTTAAAGAGTTTCCAGATTTATTCATAAAAGTTTCTGGTAAAATTGCTATCACTTTTTCTTTTTTAGTTTTCTTGCCATTAATACCAGCAATTTCACCTTCAGAAATTAAAGCATTATTTTTTTTATCAAATTTAAAATCATCAAAATCATTCTTACTGATAAATTTTTCTACTATTTCTCTTCCAATGTTATGACGAGAACTATTATATTCATTTCCTGGATTTCCCAACCCGACAATATAAAACATTCTTTACATTATTTTACATAAAAGAACTTGTGTCAAATCAATTTCTAGATTAGAATACTCTACAAATGTTTTCTAAAAAACAAACAGAAGAAAAAACTAGTGAAGAATGGTCAGCAATGGAGTTTCTAAAGTTTGTTTTAATTACAATTGCAATTGTTTTACCAATTAGATTTTATGTAGTACAACCTTTTGTAGTTAATGGTGCATCAATGTCACCAACTTTTGAAACAGGTCAATATTTGATTGTCGACCAGCTAACTTATCAATTTTCTGATCCAAAAAGAGGTGATGTTATCATTTTTAGATATCCTAATGAACCATCAAAATTTTTTATTAAAAGAGTTATTGGTTTACCTGGAGAAACAATAACTATCGACGGAGAAGAAATAGAAATTCTAAAAAATGATGGGCAAACAACAATCCTAAACGAACCATACATAGAACTTAAAAAAAACTCTTACCTAAAAGTTGATTTAAATGCCAACAATTTTTTTGTTATGGGCGACAATCGTGATGCAAGTCTAGATTCAAGAATTTGGGGGCCACTTGATAAAAAATATATTGTGGGGAGGGCTTATATTAGATTATTGCCAATTAACGAATTAGATTATTTACCAGGAGAGTTTAATTTTAATAATTAATAATTAGAAAAATATGAGTAAAAAAAATAACATTCTTCAATCAGCTGTTACCGCAAAATATTTTGGTTTTAATATTTCAAAAAAAATTACGGTAAAAAAAGAAGATATCCAAACTACAAAAAATGCTCAAAAAGATGTTGGGTATTTGGATGAAAACCTTTTCCCAATGGAAGAAGCTATCGCAATTTTAAAAAGTTATAAAGAAGATTTGGATAATGGAAAAATTGAACCCTTGTTATTTTATAGTGAAGGTAGTTTTTCTGGTAATCACAAAAAAAAGAGGAAAAAAAATAATGAGGAAATATTAAATTTTCATATCATTAATGACCCCAAAAGTATCGCCGATGCACTATTAATCAAAATGGCTCAGGTTATTTTAGCCGAAAGTGGTATAAAAAATATTTGTGTCAGGATCAACAATGTCGGTGGTAAAGAAGCCCAAAATGCATTTCTAAGAGAAGCAACTAATTATTATCGAAAAAATATTAATAATATGAATGCTAATTGTCGGCAATTTTTCAAAGAAGGGGTTCACAATCTAATGTCAAAAGGCAGGAAAAAATGTTCGGAAATTCATGAAAATGCACCGAAAACAATGGATTTCTTGGGAGATGAAACTAGAAAAAATTTCAGTCAAATATTAGAATTTTTGGAAACAATGTCTATCCCCTATGAAATCAACTCTTTTGTTTTGGGTGATCAAAATTATTCTAGTCATACAGTTTTTGAAATTGTAGATTTAGAAACAAATAAAATTATTGGTGCAGGAACTAGATATAATTTACTTTATAAAAAAATTGGTACTAGAAAAGAAATTCCTGCCGTTGGAATGATTTTAAATGTACCAGAACAAAAAAAATTCACTGAAAGGATAATTACAAAAATTGAAAAAACCCAAAATTTCTTTGCTCAAATTGGATATGAGGCCAAACTTAATTCTCTTAATATAATTGATGATTTGAGAAAAAATAATATTGCCATAAAACATAAAATATACAGAGACAGGTTATCAACTCAAATTGCTGCTGCCAAAAAAGCAGACTCTGAAATATTAGTTATTATTGGCCAAAAAGAAGCTATGGAAAATACCGCGATTATAAGAGATAAAGATAATAAATCACAAAAAATTATACATACTAAAGATTTAATAAAAACTTTAAAATCAAATACCTAGTATTGCTATAAAATCGCTGTTATGATAAGGTATCACTCATAAAAAATATGGCGAAAAATGTTGAAGTAACAAAAAAGAAAAACGAAAGTAACATCAGCTTGTTAAAAAGATTCACAAAAAAAGTCCAAGAATCCGGTGTTATTAAAAAGTCAAAATCTATCAGATACCAAGATAGACCTCAATCTGACTATGTCAAAAAAAAGAAACGCCTAAAATCCCTAGACAAAACAGCGGAAATTCAAAAGAAAATTAAACTTGGTAAATTCACAGTCACCAACAAAAGAGGTCACCGTTAAAATGTTAGACACCTTAAATCTATCAAAAATTAAAAACCCCATTCCGCAGAAAAAATTTTTAGAAATAAAAAACTCTGTTCTTGGTAACAAATATCAACTTTCTTTAGTACTAGTTAATAATCAAGAATCGAAAAAAATTAATCGAAGGAATCGAAAAAAAAATAAAGCTTCAAATATTTTAAGTTTTCCTATCGAAAAAAATTTTGGAGAAATTTTCCTGAATTTAGAAACAAAACCAGAAGCTAAAAAATTTGAAATGTCTTGGAGAAAATATTTAACCTTTTTATTCATTCATGGATGTCTTCATTTAAAAGGATACGACCATGGCCCAAAAATGGAAAAAGAAGAGCAAAAATTACTAAAAAAATTATATTAGACTTATTAACATGCAAAATGTCATTTTTTTTATTAGAATAGATAGATAATCTATGAAAAAATTTGCAGTCGGAATCGACATTGGAACATATCAAGTTAAAGTTGTTATTTCAGAATATAACACTAACCCCCACATGCCTAAAATAATTGGTGTTGGTTTTTCTCAATCCAAAGGACTTCGACATGGATATATAATTAATCAAACTGATGCGGTCAAAAGCATTAGGAAAGCAATCAAACAAGCAGAGAAGGATGCTCGAGTCAGGGTAGAGAAAGCATATATCTCAATTGGAGGAGTTGGTCTTTCTAGTGAAATTTCAACTGGGAGTGTTGTGATATCAAGGGCTGACAATGAAATCACTGATTTAGATATTGAAAAAGCAATGAAAGATAGTCAAGATAATTTACCCAAAAACTTTATTCAAAATAGAAGAATTATCCACCCAATTCCAACAGAATACAAAGTTGATGGTAAAAATATTTTAGGCAACAATCCTGTCGGGATGAAAGGAGTAAAACTCGAAATAAAAGTTTTATATATTACTTGTCTTAATCATCATTTAGAAGAGCTAATCAATACCATTCAAAATACTGGGATTGAAATTATTGATGTTGTAGCAGCACCACTTGCTGCTGGTTTTGTTACTTTATCTAAAACAGAAAAAATTGCCGGCTGTGTTTTGGCAAATATTGGTTCAGAGACAGTTTCGATTGTTGTTTACGAAGATGATATTCCAATCTCATTAGAAGTATTTCCAACAGGTGCAAACGATATTACCAACGACATCGCTCTTGGATTAAAAATTTCAATAGAAGAAGCAGAAAAAATTAAAATTGATCGTGATACAGGTTATACTCCATCTGAAATTCCAAAGAAAAAACTCGATGACATAGTTCAGGCCAGAATGTCAGAAATTTTTGAATTGATTGATGCACACTTGAAAAAAATAGATAAAAATGAACTATTACCAGCAGGAATTATTATAACTGGAGGCGGGTCAAATATGATAGACACAAAAGATTTAGCAAAAGCAAAACTAAAATTACCTTCAAAAATTGCTAAAATTATTAAAAATCAGGGTCAGCAAAATATCAAGATCAAAGATGCCAGCTGGGCTGTTGCCTATGGCTTGTGTGTTTTTGGACTTTATGCAGATGATTCGGGAGTAATTGGCATTAAAAGTAGCAAAAAGATATTTAAAACAATTTTAAATTCAATAACGAATTGGTTCAAGAGATTTTTACCTTAATTTTCAAAACTTGCAGTTTATAAAAAATCCGTATAATATGTATAAAACTTAATAAATAAGGGGGATCTTATATTTAAGTAGATTATTAATTAATTTATACAATAATATGCCACAAGTTAAACCAGAAATTGAAACTTTCGCTAGAATAAAAGTTATTGGGCTTGGTGGATCTGGCGGTAATGCCGTCAATCACATGATTGGTTCTAAAGTCAAAGGAGTTGATTTTATTACCATCAATACTGACTCTCAAGATCTGCATAAATCAAATTCGAAAAAGAAAATTCATATTGGAAAAAATTTAACCAAAGGACTGGGAGCAGGAATGAACCCCGACCTAGGACGAAGAGCTATCGAAGAAACAAAAGAAGAAGTTCAAGAAGCAATTAAAAATACTGACATGGTTTTTATAACTTGTGGTTTGGGTGGTGGAACCGGGTCTGGTGCTGCTCCTGTTTTAGCTGCATTATCAAAAGAATCTAGCGCTTTGACTGTAGCAGTTGTAACAAAACCTTTTTTCTTTGAAGGTAGACATAGAATGAAAATTGCCGAAGAATCTTTATCCGAGCTTCGCAAAGAAGTTGATGCTATTATTGTGATCCCCAATGATAGATTACTTTCAAACATTTCCAAAGAAACAACTGCTGATCAAGCATTTGAAATGTGTGATGATGTTTTAAAACAAGCTGTCGAAGGTATCTCTGATTTAATCACAACTCCAGGAATCATTAATATTGATTTTGCAGACATCAGAGCGGTTCTAAAAGACGCTGGCTCTGCTTTAATGGGAATTGGTATAGCAAATGGAGAAAAAAGAGCTGAAGAAGCAGCTAAAATGGCTATTAATTCCCCACTTCTTGATATCTCTATTAACGGCGCTCAGGGGGTTTTGTTTTCAATTGCTGGTGGACCAGATTTGACAATGTTTGAAATTCAAGAAGCTGCAAAAATAATTACAGAATCAATGGATCCAGATGCCAAAGTTATTTTTGGTACAGTTCATGATGAAAAACTAAAGAAGGGTGACCTAAAAGTTACAATTATTGCATCAGGTTTCCCCGAAAATTCTGCACGAAAAAGTCTTTTTGGCAATAATAACAAAGAAGAAGAGAAAGAAACACAAGAAGAAAAAAGTGGTATTTTTAATAAAATAGAAAAAAAAGAAGAAACTAAAAAAATTGAAACTAATAAAGATAAGGAGGATCCAAAAATTAAAAAAGACGATGAAGATGATGACTGGGGAGCAGTTCCATCATTCTTGCGTCGAAGTAAAATTAGATAGATACAGAATTTTTTGATAGAATAAACAACTATGAACGAATATAAATTAGCAATCATAGGTGGTGGCCCAGCTGGTGTTTCTGCTGGTGTTTATGCATCCAGAAAACAAATCAAAACTTTATTTATTGCACCTGATTTTGGAGGTCAGAGCATTGTCTCAGAAGGAATTCAAAATTGGATTGGCGAAGTTGAAATTAGTGGTCAAGAATTAGCCAATAAACTTAAAAATCATTTAGAAGCCTACGCAGGAGAATATGTTGATATTAAAAAAGAATATGTTGATATTATCGAAAAAAAAGATAATAAATTTAAAATTAAAACAAATGAAACAGAATACCTAGTTGACGCTATTCTAATAACAACTGGTTCAAGTCGTAAAAAATTGCCTGTTTTAGGTGCAGATCGCCTAGAACATAAGGGTCTTACTTATTGCGCATCTTGTGATGGACCACTGTTTGTTGATAAAAATGTGGCAGTTATTGGTGGTGGAAATTCAGCTCTTGAAAGCGCTGCTCAGTTATCAGCTTATGCAAAATCAGTTAAATTAATACATAGAAGAGCCCATTTCAGAGGAGACGCTGTGACAGTAGAAGCTCTTAAAAAAGATCCGGAAATTGAGTTTATTTTAAACACCGAAATAATTGAAGTTTTGGGAGATAAATTTGTTAGTGGGCTTAAATATAAAAATAAAGAAAATCAAGAAGAAAAAGATTTAGAAGTTGAAGGAATTTTTGTTGAAATTGGATCTATACCAAATTCTAAATTTGTTAAAGAATTATTAAAAACAAATGAAAATGGAAATATTGAAATTGATCCATGGACTCAAAGAACCAGCGTAGAAGGTATTTGGGCTGCTGGTGATGTCACAAATGTTAGGTATCATCAAAATAATATTGCATCTGGTGATGCAGTAAAAGCATTAGAAGATATCCACACCTGGTTAAAGCAACAACAAAATTAAAGTATTATAATAATTAATATGATGAAAATAGATAAAAAAACAAAGAAAACAATATTATTAGGTTTAAATATTTTTTCATACACGGTTGCTTTTCTTTTGGTCTCATTGACTTTATATGATGATGCCAAGGTTAGACAAAATAGTGAAGAATTTTCACTCAGAGTTGAAAGAACAATTATTAGGTAATAAGAAATTATGACAAATGTTAAAAAACAACAAGGATTTACTTTGATAGAAGTCACACTAGTAATTGGGATTATCTCTTTAGTTTCGGGATTTGTCTTAAATAATATCGCAGAAGCCAAACAAAAGGCCGAGGATGTTAAAATGGTTGGAGATTCAAATCAGGTAGAATTAGCAATGGCTTTGTATAAAGACCAAAAAGGAAGTTATCCCCAACATGATGGCAACAAAACAAAAATGTATAAAGAAGGTGATGCTGAATTTAATGAAGCAATGAATGAGCTAATTTCTGAAGGATTCTTAGCACAAATTCCAACTAGTCCCAGTGGCGATCGTTATGCATATTTTGTTTCAGAAAATGGACAAAAGGCTGTTTTTGCAGTTAGTTTAAATAATGAAAGAACGGGTGGTGGAAATTCATCTAATTCTTGTTCGGTTGTTGAACAAGCACAACAATCTGGTCCATTTACTAGTTGCTCATATACTGGTATTTCAGGATCAAATGTAGATTGCGATGATTATAATCATGATGAAGAATCAGAATATTGTTTTGTTGTGGTAGGTACAGGAAACCCTGGTGGAACTATTGATTTTTGTGATACTTATAATCAAAATGGAGGGGTTAGTGACATAGATGGATTTTTGTGTGAATGTACAGAGGATGATTTAGAAAATCCATTTGCATCTAGTTGTGGAACATATGGTGGTTGGCCAAATTCAGAATTTGGTGCCTTCGATTCAATTTATAGTTGCCAAAGAACAGCAACTGATGCGGTTTGTTCAGGATCTTCAAATAGCGATTACTGTAAGTGCTTAGATTAAGGCTACTCAGTTATCCCCTTTTTAATCACAGTTTTTTCACTTTTTAGTTTTGACTTTTCTTCTAATTAGGTATTCAATTAAAGTAGGTTGCTCCATCAGTTTGGATTCCACCTAAGTAATCTTACATTAGGGGTCCAAATTGCCTTTATGAGGGGGTTGAGGACACCCAAATTTACAAAATAATGGATATTCAAATTATGAGTAACCAAATACTATGAGAACTCGCCCCAAAGCGAGTTCTCTGTTTTTGTATTAAAAATTAAAAGTGTATAATAACACTATTATGAATATGGAAAATATAAATACGCTTGGTCAAACACCAGAAGATATTAAAGAATTATTGGAAATTAAATTAAAAAAAGCAGAAGAAGTATTGAGAGGTGCAGAAGCTGATAAAAGAAATGTAGAAGACAGAGGAGACACAGACGCTATCGCCTTGGCAGAAACTAGGATCGAGCATGCAGAAGCAGCCGTTGAAAAAGCAAAGAGAGATTTGGAAGAAGCTTCAAAATAAGGCTACTTTGTCGTGTGACCCTACGGGTTGGCTTTCCGAACTATTGGAGTATAAAAGCGAGATTAAATTAAGTATAGAAATGATGAATTCCTTTGTTTTAAACCAAACCAATT
>CAZRAX010000008.1:0-16920 GCA_964598245.1 uncultured Candidatus Saccharibacteria bacterium
GTTAGCGATAAGATCAAGCATTTGGGTTTTTGATAATTTTTCTTTTGGCTTGTTATCTACTATCTCTTCCTTATTTTCATTTCTAGGTTTAAAATTATCATAGATATTTACTGTTTTTGAGTCTGTTTTCACAACCTTATCCTTTTCAAAAGCTGATACTTCAACGTTGAATGATGTATCCCTATCAGATGATGGATAAAAGTCATCAACAGTAATAACACTTTTACCCCCACCATAAACCTTTTCTCCTTCTATGCAAAGATCAGGTCGAGCTTTTCCTCCAACATATATTCCGTCCTTACAACCAGCACTGACGATGTAGTAATCTACACCAATATCATTGAATCGAATAGTCATCTCATCCCCATCCTCAAGCCCATCTGGTTTAATAGATAATCCCAATTTTCCATAATGGCCACTATCATCATTTGTTGTGACTTCAAAAACTTCTCTATCATATTCTTTATTGTCTAAGTATAGATAAATCTCGTATTTACCATTTGATAATTCCCGTGGCACTTTTAAGAACCAATAATTACCTTTATCGACATCAACCCACCCACCATAAACATCCTTACCCCCTTTTGTAATTATCCCAACCCCTATTTTATCTGTATTATATGCAATACCATCAACAAAAGGACTAGGACTATCAGATATTGAGGTGATTGAAGCATTAATATCTATATCATTATTATCACACTTTCCTCCAATACATATCTCAGTAGTATCTTTATCTACGATAGCTCCATCTTTACCTCCTGCAGAACTTGATTTGGTCAACCTTATTTCTAAATTATATAAACCATCTGTCAGGTAATAACCAGAGGTTCTATTTATTTCTCCAGAAATTAATCCTGAATCACTAGCATTGATTTGGGGATTTGTTGAAGGAAAAATGAAATGTTTATTATCACTTTGTCTGATTAAAACAGAATAAATCTTGTCATCTTGACTAAAATCACCCTCAATTTCATATCTAAATGAGAGAGTTTCTCCGACTTCATAATTTTCTTTTATATCACTATCAAAAGAGATACTAGTAGTTTCAGCTGATGCAAAAAGTGGGCTAATAAATAAAATTGCTAAACCTAAAAATAATAATTGTTTTTTCATATATCGTAATTTTACTCCCACCATATTATAAGTCAAACACAAAAAGTTCTAACCTTCCCTAAGGGTGTCTGAAAAAACATTGAAAAATATATCTAAAAACACTAGCTACCGGACTTGGACTCGAACCAAGATTAACTGGACCAGAACCAGTTGTCCTACCATTAGACGATCCGGTAATAAATTTTATTTTATATTTTTGCAAACTATAAATTAAACTTTTGTTTTAAAAAAGCAAATCCGCCATGAATCCCTCCTATTGAACCCAAAGTAGCAATCCTTATTTCTGGTAATTCTGGGTGGATTTTCATTAAACGAGAAATTTTTTCTTGCATTACATCTTCTTTCAAATCTTTCGACATTGAACCCCCAATAACCAAAACATCCGGTGACCAATGTAGAATTGAATTATGTAGACCAACGGCAATATCATCTTCAATTCGATCCCATTCTGGTGTTTTGGCAACATCTTTTGGATGCATTCTAAACTTTTTTTCAACAGCTGTTCCTGAACATAAATCTTCAAAATTTTCAGCTGTATGATGATTAATGATTTGAAAACCGGGTTCAAAACCAAAACGATTTTTTTCAAACTTACCATTAGTAATTTTAACTCCACCAATCCCCGTTGAAATAGTCATGTAGACACAAATTTCAAATCCTTTACCTGCTCCATCTACAGCCTCACCCAAACCAACGATATCAGTATCGTTTTCAATATAAATCTTTGATTCTTCAAATTCTTTTTCAAAAAAAGTTTTTAAATCTATTCTTTCCCAGTCAGGTAAATGTGGCGATTTTAAAAGAAAAGAATGTTCTGAATTTAAAACTCCAGCAATACCAAAAATAGCTCCTTCAATTTTTTCATCACTAACTAAATTTTTAATAGTATCAGAAATTAATTTTAATCCCTCCTTGGGATTATCCGGAGTTTCTTCAATAACAGGTTCAGAAAAATTAATACAATCTTTTGATTTTGCTACTCTAAATTTTGTTCCCCCTATATCGCATGCAATATACATATTTTTATTATAATCGGTTTTTTAAATAATTCCAGATTTCTGGATGATCATTTTCTCTTAAATAATACCACCATTCAACCCCCCATAAATACTGTTCATCAAAATTAGTTTTAGTAGACCTTTCAAGAATTTCTGCAATTCTCTCAACATTCATTGATTGCAACTGTCTATCAATTGGAGTTTCTGGGATTGAACGAACAAGCCACGGCTCCATTGAAACTTCAATCAAATAAACCGGCTTTTTGTCATAAATTAATCCTGAAATTAACCTTTTGAATTTATAAAAATTATGATTAACAAAAGTTTTAATATCCTCAAAAGATTCATTGGCTAAATAAACATAAAAAGTTGAGCCAAATAAATCTCCTCTTTTATAAGCAGACAACCACAACCCCAAATTCCCACTGTCAGTTGTTAAAATTGGCCTACTTGGATCAATTTCTTTTACAAGTTTAATTTCTTGATCAAAAAATTCTTTATCAGTTTCGTGGCCACAAATTTCAGGAACATAAACGGTTAAAAATGGCTCATTTTCAACTTGCCAAATTTTAATAGCTGAATTATCTTTATATCGATTCACAACTTCTTCAATATAAATCAAAAGTTCTTTCTTCTCTTCTTCCCAACTTAATTCTTTAGCCCAATCAGGTATGTGACATTCTGGCCATCTTGGGACTCGACGACCAACTGTTAAAATTACTTCTAAATCTTTTTGTAAAGCCTTTTCTAATTGCCAGTCTAAATCATCAAAATTATACTGGTCTTTAACTTTTTCAATTTCATCCCAATAAGCAACCAAACGAATTTTTTTAATTCCAAGCTCATCAGTTATAGAATCAAAAACTTTTTTAGAATCTAATCCTAATTCTTTTGAATATTTAGAGCTAAAAGTAACTCCAAAATCATATTGAGTTTGTTTGGAAGGCCAAAACCAAGCAATCAAAATTATAATTAAAAAACTAATAAATCCAATAAATATTTTACTCTTAATAAATTTGATCATTTTTTATAAAAACAAAAAGTAAAAACCAATAAAAATTAACGCAATAGAAATTGCTTTTTGGATAACATCTTTTGTTTTATTATTTTCACCACATTTTTGTGGAAGGAACTTACCAAAAATAAATGAGATCAAAAACAAAAATACAAATTGTAAGCCACCGAGTGATTGAACAACTGAAACATTACCCAAGTCAATTGCTTTAAGAGTCATGAAAGCAGCTAACCCACCCAAAATAGAATTACCAACAACCCATAAACTACCATTAGTTTTTGTTTTTTTAGCATTAAATTTAATTTTCCCAAGAAAACGTGGAACAGAGATGATTGATAAAATAAAGATAATTAAACCAATTCTAGACCAGAAAAACGCCTGGTCAAAAGAAGTATCTAAAAACATCTGCTTAACAACTGTTGCCTTGAGAGCAAACAAAATTCCAGCATTCAGGGTAAGCATCAAAATCTTTTTGTTTAATCTTAGATGAGAGATTAAAAGTGTTCCCAAAACCAAAAAAATTATTGCAACAAAAAAATTCTTTGAAATAGGATCATTTAAAACTAGATAACTAATAATTAATGTAAAGACTGTTGCGATTGATCCAATGACTGGAATAACATCAGAAGCATCAGCCTCTCGTAAAGCTGAATACATTGAAATCAAGGCATAAAATCCAGCAAAAGCAGATACCAGGGTCATTGAAATCAACGCCAAATCCGGTCGGTAAACATTATAAATGGATGGTAATTTAAAACCAAAAAAATCAAAATCAAAAGAACCAATCATAAAAAGAAAAATTGGAACAACAGAAAGAATAGTTACATAAAAAGCATAAATGAAAGGTTTCTCAACCTTTTTGGAAGTGATAATAAATTTATCAACAACCGCCGTAACAGCATAAAAAGATTGTGCAATTATAACAATTAAAATCCAAGTCGGCATAGCATTATTTTAACCTTAAAATATTTTCTTCACAAATCTTTTTATAAACCAAAGCAGAGGGTCTAATTTTTCTTTCAAAGGTTTTATAATCAACTTCAACCAAACCAAATCTTGGGCCAAATCCTTCTGCCCATTCAAAATTATCTAAAATAGACCAATACATAAAAGCCCTAACATCAACTCCATTTTGAATTGCTTTGTGAACAGATTTTATTAAGCCTTCAATATACCATTGTCGATACTGATCTTTGCTATCGGCCAAACCAGCCTCGGTAATATAAATTGGTTTTTTAAATTTTTTCAGTCGTGCCAAAACATTATAAAGACCATCTGGATTTAGATCCCAACCCATATCACTTTTAAAAAATTTCTTTTTATTAAAACCAAATTGTCGATGGAAATAATAGTTCATACCAATAGAATCTGTATTTTTAATTGTTTTATAAATAAAAAGTCTATTCCAAAAATAAAAAGATACAAATTTTATAATTTGACCAAATGGATTCCAATCTGATTCAAGACTGACATTATGTTTAACAAAATTAATATCTAAATTATTATTAGTATCTTTAATTTTTTGATAAGTTAAGTTATGAGCACTAATTAAATTATTAAAGACTTTTATTAGTTTAAAAATTTTCTTTTTTTGAAATGGCGGCCAAATACCTCCCCAGTAACCTTGAGAAAGCCAAACTAATGGTTCATTCATAGTTGAAAAATTTTCACACAAATCGTTCAACTGCTCTGTAACAAAACTACAATATTTAGCAAAAATTTCTGGAGAATTTTTATTTTCAAATCCACCCTTTTCAATAAACCAAGTAGGTAAAGTAAAATGCCATAATGTTACAAACGGTTTTAAACCTCTTTCATTAAGCGCTTTTAAAACATCCCGATAATGTTCGATCTCTTTTTGATTAAATTTTCCTTCTTCTGGTTCAATTCTAGACCATTCAATTGAAATTCTTTGACAATTGTGCCCAAGTGATTTGGCTATATCAAAATCTTGTTCAAATTTATTGTAATGATCTGTTGCTTGATTTGCCATTGGAACTTTCCCTTGTTTTCCAGCAACCGCCCAATCATTGTTATAAATTCCCCCCTCAACCTGATAAGAAGCAGAGGCAGCACCCCACAGAAAATTTTCTGAAAATTTTAATTCTTTTGACATTCTACCGTTTCTTTAAATATCTACTAACCGCAATGTAACTTGAAATTGAACCAACCGCGATTCCTGATGCAAATAAAATAATGAACATATTACCAAAATTATTTACATAATAATCAAAAATATTTAGATCAAAGAAAATTGGAGCAATTTCGGGGCCCAAATAAAAAGTAATGGGGTAAAGTAAAATTAAAACAACAACAGCAGAGACTAGCCCATACATGGAACCAGTTATAACGAATGGCCCACTAATGTAACTATGATCGGCACCAACCAAATTCATAATTCTTATTTCATCTCTAGAAATATACATCGCCAACCTAATTGTATTTAAAGTAATAATTATTGACATAAAAACAAAGACCAAGGTTAATATCAAACTAAATCTTTCCCCAGCAGTAATGATTAAATTAAGCTTGTCGATTGCCTCTTTTTTGCGAGCATAGTTAACATTTTCAACAATTGAATCTGTTTGTCCTTCTGGATAATTTTGTTGTAAGAAAAGCTGAATGTTTTCGTATTGTTGTGGTTGCTTGGCTTTGATATTTAAAACAGCACCAAGGGGGTTGTCGCTTAATTCATCCAAAGCAGCTAGAATTTTTTGGTCATCTTGATGTCTTTCACGATATCTTTGTAAAGATTCTTCAGCTGAAACATACTCTACATTTTCAACTTCTGGTAAATTTTCTATTTGTTTTTTTAAACCAAGAACTTCTTCTTCAAGAACATTATTAGCAAAATTAACATTAACATCTACCTTGTCTCTTAATTCTTGAAGAGTATGGTCAAGTAAAGCTCCTGAAAAAATAATAAAACTAATTATTAAAAGAGTAATAATCATAACCAGAATCGCCGACAAAGAAACAACTCCATTTCTCCAAAAATTAACAAATCCTGATTTTAATATTCTTTTGATGTTTATCCAGATCATATTTTAATTAAATTGAATAACGACCAGCTGAATCGTCTCTAACTATTTTACCATCTTCCATAGTAATTACTCTACGGCCGATTTCATCAATAACACCCTTATTGTGTGTAGTCATTATAACAGTTGTCCCCAAGTCGTTAATCTTTTTTAAGATTTGAACAATGTCATAAGCATTTAATGGGTCTAGATTACCTGTTGGTTCATCAGCAACAACAACATCAGGTTGATTAACAATTGCTCTGGCAATAGCAACTCTTTGTTTTTCACCACCAGAAAGTTCGTGAGGAAAGTTCCAAACTTTATGAGAAAGGTCAACTAACTCTAAAACATGAGGAACATCTGATTCTATTTGATCATCTGTTTTACCAGCTGCTTCCATTACAAAAGAAATATTTTCATAAACATTTTTGTTTGATAAAAGTCTAAAATCTTGGAAGACTGTTCCGATTTTACGACGAAGTTTGTTAACTTTATTTTTATTTAAACTATGAATATCAGTTGAACCAAAATAAACTGATCCTTCTGTGGGGGATTCTTCGGCTAAAAGCATTTTAATCAAAGTTGTTTTCCCCGCACCAGAGTGACCAACAATAGAAACAAACTCATTAGAATCAACCTTGAGACTAATATCTTCAAGTGCTTTTGTATTATCTGAATAAATTTTTGTTACTTTATCAAAATAAATCATTTTAGTTTTTCTGACTTTTTAAGCTATCGATGAGTTCTTCTATTCTACCATCTAATACAGAATTTACATCACTGGATTGATAGTTGGTTCTGTGGTCTTTTACCATTTTATATGGATGAAGAACATAAGATCTGATTTGACTTCCCCATTTAGCTTCAATTTGACTTGCTATTGATTCATCCTTTTCATTTTTTTTCTGTTCTTCCTGTCTTAAATTATACAATTTTCCGTAAATAATTTCTATGGCCTTTTCTTTATTTTGAGCTTGACTTCTTTCACTAGAAACAAAAGCGTTCAAACCAGTTGACTTATGAACAACTCTGACGGCAGTTTCTCTTTTATTAACGTTTTGTCCACCAGGACCACTTGATTTGGTAAAAGTAATTTCGAGCTCTTCTTCTGGAATTTTAAAATCTTGTCGGTCAATCTCTTTTTCAAACACAGGAAGTACTTCAACCATTGCAAAAGAAGTTTGCCTTTTTCCAGAAGAATTAAAAGGTGATTTTCGAACAAGGCGATGAACACCTGATTCATATTTTAAATTTCCATAAGCTTGTTTACCAGCAATCTCAAAAATAATCGATTTATAACCATTTTCAGCATTAGCACTTTCATCTAAAAAATTAACTTGCCAATTTTTTGATTGAGAAAATTTTAAGTACATTTCCAAAAGCATTCGAACAAAGTCTTCTGCGTCATCACCACCAACACCAGCAAAAATATTTATAATTGCATTACCTTTATCAAATTTATTTGTACCAGCTAATTGATCTTTTAAGTCTTGAAGTTCTTTGATTTGTTTTTGAGCTAAATCTTTATTTTGCCAAAAATCTGGTTCAAGCATTTTCTGCTCAATTTCATTAATACGATTTTTTATTCCAGTTTTTTCTTCTTTTTGATTCATTCTGGAGCCGTTGTCCGGGATTGAACCGGAGACCTCACCCTTACCATGGGTGTGCTCTACCAACTGAGCTACAACGGCTTGGATTAAATTCTACCCTATAATACTTCTTAATAAAAATCCAATATAATAAGCGATTACCGCGGCAACAAAACCAATTAATAAAGTTTTGAAAGCTGATGAAATTTTTTTTGTATCTGTAACAACCCCCTTGAAATAACCAATGGCAAAGAAAGCAAAGCCAGTTAAAATTGATGAGATTAAAAATGCTTTTTCTCCTAAATTTAAAATAAAAGCAATCAAAGGAATAGAGCCGATAAAAACAAAAGAAATAAAAGTTACTAGACCAGCGCAAAAAGAATGTTTTTTAGAAAAATTTTGATTAAGATCATTTCTTGATGATGAAGACAAATAATTTGACGCTCCCATTGAAAAACCGTCTGCGATCAAATTAGCAACTCCCAAAATAATAATTATTGTTGACGATAAAGAAGCACCAATTGCACTAGAAATAACAGCAAATGTTGTAACAAGTCCATCAACTCCTCCAAAAATAAAGTCAGGTAAATATTTTTTATATTTTTTCATTTCAATATTATAACAAAAAATTAAAATTTGACATTCATGTCTTTTTGTATAATCTTTCCTTTAGAAGCTTTTTTCACTCTTACAAACAAACTCTAAACAGAAAGGAATACTCGTGGAAACAGAAACAGAAGAAAGAGTCTCCGTACAAAATCAAATAACTCAAAATCAAATTCAATTTCTTCAAAATTTTTTGATTATTAATTTTGCCAAACGATTATGGGAAATTCAAAGTGTCGAAGAATTCATATCAGGGAAAGTTACCGAAATCCAATTCGGCCTGATAAGGATCAAAAGGAGCAGTGATAATACGATTATCGTTTTCACTGAATTCAATTCGGCTACCCGAATCAGAAAAACTAAAAATCTTTACATTATTTTACAACTACCCGACCAATAGGTCGGGTTTTTTCTTTAAATAACTCCAAAGTATTCTAATCCTTCAATAACTCCCGATGAATAATTACCATTCAATCGTCCATTACCACTTGCAACGTAAAGCTTGTCTTCAAAACCTTTTTCTTTAACAATTTCTAGAGCTTGTTGTTTAACCTCTTCTGACGCATTATTAACCAAAATAGCTTTTATCCCCGCGGTCAGCGGTAACAAATCGTTTCCACTATCCCCACAATAAATAACATCATCTAAACTTTGCCCTAATTTATTAACCAAAAATTCAACTGCACCTAATTTGGTTGCATGTCTAGGAAGAACATCAATCAACCCTAAATTTTTATGCGGATCAAAACTATAAACAACTTCTGCTTTGATATTATTACTATCAAGATATTGCTGAATAAAGTTTAAGTAATTTTCTTTTCCTTTATTTTTTTTCAAATAAAAACTAATTTTATTTTTATTTTGTACAGATTCTTCTTGTAGATAAATTAATTCTAAATCTTTTTGAAATTCTACTAATAAATCTTGAGTAATTTTTTCCCGATTCCAATTTGGATGTTTTTGGTGAACATAGTTATCCCAATCAGGATCTTCAATCATTTTACTATTTACATTAAGATAAACTTCAGTTCCAACAGAAGCCAACAAGTAATCCGGCTTTTTAATTTCATAATTTTCCTCTGCATTTCTAAATAATTCTAAATTCCGACCTGTTGCATAGGCCAACACAATATCATCAATTTGACTAATTCTTTTATAAAACTCACTCAAAGAATTATCATATTCTTCTTTTCCATTAGGAACTAAAGTCCTGTCTAAATCGCAAACAATAATCATAATTAAATTTCAAATATATTTATACCATTAACAAATTTTTGATAAGCAAGCAAATAACCAGCAGCACTAAACCCAAGACGATGAGTTCCTAACCCTTCGAGCGTTAGGCCATGATAAAATTCTGGAAACAAATAATCATCTCTTTTCAAAATTTCAGCAAATTTCATTATTTCTTCTTTTTCGATTTTTTTTGAAGATAAATAAAATCCATAAGCAATTGGCCACAAACCCCCATTATGATATTCATTTGCTTTATTTTTAAATCGGAAAATATAATTATTATTTAACTTTTTCCAATCAGGATTTTTCTCATTAATTATTGGATAAAAAGCCGGCCAAACTGGCAGTTCTTTATCATAAGTTTTTACTAATTCTTGATTGATTTCATCTTTTTCTTCTTGTGATAAAAAATCACAAAAAAAAGTCAGTGCTAAACCAAAAAGATCATAATAATAATTAGCACCAAAAGCAGAGAAGGACGCAATTGGCACAGGTGATTTATAATTCTCTAAAACTTTTTCAAAAAGCTTATTCTGATAAACATTTTCATCATGAATATTTTTTTTCTTTGGAAAAAAATTAACCTTAATTATTTTTTTTAAATGTTCTTTTTTGTCTTGAATTCTAGCTTCTCTAAAAACTTTATAATAATGATCAAGAGCAATTAAATATAAAACTTGATCGAACAAAACATAACCTTCATTAATATATTCATCAGCCCAATCACCACCTGGTGGAATATACAAAAAACCTCTTCCATTTAATTCTAAGCATTCCAAATAAAAAATTGTTTTATGAATTGAATCAGAAACTTCATCTAAAAATTCTTGATCATTAGTCTCAAAATAATATTTACAGCAACCAATAACATACCAAATACTGGAATCAACACGCCCAACAGTTGTTCCATAGCTAATTTTTTGTTCATCCAAGCTAACATTACTTGGAATTCTGCCAGTATGATCTTGATTTCTTTTAAGAGTCAGTAGGGTTTGCTTGAAAGTTTCTATTAAATTTTTATTTTTAAATTTAATTGAAGCAAGACCCGCGATAATTCCATCTCGAGAAAAAACTCTTCGATAATTATCAACATTAACCGAAGAAGCGACAAAACCCTTGGGAGTTTCAATCTCTTCCAACAGCTCTAAACTTTTTTCTTTAGTTTCTTCAATTAATTTTTTGTCAAACACTGTTTATATTTTATAAAATTTTGAATTAAAAACAAATATACAAAATTTAAAAATCTGCTAAATTAAAGTCATGAAAGAAATCAAAGATAAAATTGAATACCCAATTAGAATTAATCGCTATTTATATTTGAAAAATTATTGTTCTCGCAGAATGGCAGATCAATTAATTGGAAAAGGATCAGTTAAAATAAACGGAGTAAAAGCTGTTCTTGGCCAAAAGGTTTCATCTACTGACAAGGTTGAGGTTTCTGATTTTATAAAAAAGATGTCTAAAAATTATGAATACTTTATTTTTTATAAACCAATTGGTGTTGTCTCTCATAATCCTCAACAAAATGAAAAAAGTGTTGAAGATTTTTTTCCAAAAAATAAAAAATTGTCCCCTGTTGGGCGACTTGATAAAAAATCAGAAGGTTTAATGTTTTTAACTAATGATGGTCGAATTATTGATAAAATGCTTAACCCAAAATATCAACATCAAAAAGAATACTCCGTCAGAGTTGATAAAGAAATTAAGGAAAGTTTTATTAGAAAAATGACAAAAGGAGTTAACATTGAAGGTTACAAAACTAAACTAGCAGAAATTACTCAAACTGGACCAAAATCTTTCAGAATTATTTTGACAGAAGGGAAAAAACACCAAATTCGTAGAATGACTATGGCCCTAGGCTATCAGGTTCAAAATCTAAAAAGAATTAGAATCATGAACATAAGCCTTTCAGGATTAAAAGAGGGTGAAAGTCGCCCACTTAAACAAGAAGAAAAAATAACTCTTTTGAAAAAATTAGGTATTGTTTAATTTATCTAAAAAAAAGCGCCCAGCTTGCCGAAGCAAACTGAGCGCTGAAAGGATACTATCCAGCTCGAGACTTTATTCATTCGAATTGGAACCAGAACAAGGCTCCAGAAGGAGCATTCCAGTAAGGTCCCTCCTCATAGGAGATGACCTCGAAGCCTTGTCCCTCTCGGATTTCCTCCAGAGTCGTCACCCAAACATATTTGGGTGACTCCCGGCGTTCGTTTTTCACTGAGAAGAAAACCTCTCCGGTCGTCTCCTCGAAGGTAATCCACGGCATCCGGACATTCCGAATATCGTAGGAAACGAACACCTTGTATTGAGTAGTCGAAAACTGTTCGACCTCCTCAAATACAAAACGGACCGAATTCAAGTCCCATTGAAACTTCGTCCCAACGACAACTTCCGTTTTCCGGATTTTGTCGAGGAAGCTTTTGAGATTTTCCTTACTCGCACCACTTCGTACGAGATGGCGGAACTTGCGGATATTACCGCGGTCCCAATGGTAACCCGGACGAAGAGATCCGATATAGGGTTCTTCGAAGAGCATTGGATCGTTGATTTCTGGAAAATCAACCAGATTCATAACGTACTCTTGTTCTCCTGTGTACGTGTTGTACACATAGGATTTTCCACCCTTGGCGATAACCAAGTAGCGGTAGGAACTCCGGTTTTGGAATGTGAATCCTGCCCAATCAGTTTGGACTTCCCATGCCTGACCGTCACTGTTCATGACATAGGCATGATCAATCCCCCTGAGATTAACCCTGTACTGAAACGGGGCAAGGGTTATTTTCCTATCTGAAGGAAATTTGTAAACCCCTTGATCAAAGATGATTTCGGATGGGACGAAATCAATGCTCTGATCATACCAGAACATCAACTTTCCCCATCGATCCATAACCTTCACAACATAACGAAAGTCGTGAAGGATATACTCGGTCCCAAATGAGACGTCAATTTCATTCAAGACATCTTTGATGTCTTGAATTGAATCGACGGATTCAATTCGGCGGTGCTCGGAAAAAACCAATTCCCCAAGCTGGGAGATTACCCCCACCTGCACATACTTGACATGAGCCAAGTGATAGACAAGCCCGGGGTAACCGATTTCTAGATTTTCTGGTGGTTCTTTGTCCCACCAGCTCGCCGAAAGAGTCGCCGAAGCAACCCAGAATGATAGAAAAAAGAGGAACATCTTTTTCATTTTTTTCTTTCCTTTCCTTTTTTGTTTTTATTTTGTTTAAGAGCATTGGGAGAATACCCAAGTCCATTTATAATTATATTACAAAAAACATCTTTTGTCAAAGAATATTCTAGCCAGTATTTAGGCCCTAAATTAAGCTTCTATTTGAATTCTTACCTGATCTTCAATTCCTGGGTAGGTAAAGCCAAATTCACTAATATCTAATAGAAAATCAGTACCAAAACCATTTTCAGTTCCAGTTAAGTCAAATGAAACATTTTTTACCATATCTCTAAAAGAAAGGTTCCCTGAAACTGTTGTAACTCCATTATTATTTTCAATACTAGTTATTTCATAAATAGCTTCTGGATTATTAGAACAATCGAAAAAATCTTCTCTACACAGATGACTATCTAGGTCATCAATTCCTGTTTCAATTGATGAGGTTTTAAAAATAAATCTATTACCATCAACTTCTACTTCTTTGAATATTCCTTCGTGTGATTTTCCTGCTGGACCATAACCAGTGAAAGTCAGTTTTGGGTTACCAAAGCTCGATAATAAATCAGCACTTGAAAGATTTTCTGAGTCTCCAAGAAATTGGTCTGTTTGATTTTCATTAATTGAATCTTCTTCTTGCTGTTGATTTTGTTCTGGTATTTGAACTGCTTCTTGAACTCTAGCTTCTTGTAAACCTTCTGGAACCGAATTGTAATTAAAAACAAAGATTCCAATAATAACTAAAACGACAATCACTACTAATATAATTATTTTTTTCATATTGATGATAATTAATTTAATAAATATTGACCTCTATTAAAACAAAAAAAGAATACTTTGTTAAGTGGATTGATTCTTTATTTTTTAGCAACCCGATAAGCATTCATAGCTCGATGATAACTATCTTTTTGATCAACCAATGGTTTTGGGTATTCCCCAAATTCGGAAAAATCAACATCTTTGCCAGATGTTAAAATTTTTTCTTCTACATCCTTTAATTCATGAACCCATTTTTTTATATATAATGCTTGAGGATCATATTTCTGTACCTGAGTATAAGGATTAAAAATTCTAATTGGTTTTGGATCAGCACCAACAGAGGCACTCCATTGCCAACCACCATTATTAGAACTTGGATCATAATCAATTAATTTTTGAGCAAAATATTTTTCACCCCAACGCCAATCAATTAATAAATTCTTTGTAAGATATGACGCAACAATCATTCTAACCCGATTATGCATCCAACCAATCTCGTTTAATTGACGCATGCCAGCATCAACAATAGGTACTCCTGTTTTACCCACCTTCCATTTTTCAAATTCTTTTTTAGAATTTCTCCATTTGATTTTATCACCACGCTGTTGAAAAGACTTACCAAAAACAAATGGGAAATGATAGGAAATATATAAATAAAAATCTCTCCAATATAATTCAGATATAAATTGATCTGAAGCACCTCCTTTTTCTGCCCAATAATAAATCTCTCTAATAGAAACCGTCCCAAATTTTATATGTGCAGATAATTTAGAAGTTCCCTCAATTGCTGGCAAATTCCTATCATTTTTATATTTTTTAAAAAAATCTGTTTTTTTCATCATTTTTAATGCTTCAGATCTACCACCAATAAGCATTATTTTATTATTATTATAAATATCTAATTTAGAAATTTTTACTTCTCCGAAAGATGACTTCAAATTACTATTTGTTGAAAAATAATTTTTATTTTTATTTTTAATAATTTCCAAGACTTGGTAAGTTCTGGCTTTTTTCATAAACGGAGTAAAAACAGAATATTTTTTGTGTTCTTGAGTTTCAATTATTTCAATTGGAGAAAGCGTATAATCATCTACCCTAAAAAAATTGACGCTACATTTATCACAAATCTTTTTTACAACTCCATCTCTCTTTCTAGAAAAAGGAGTGTAGTCTTTGTTCATATAAATAGCATCAATTTTATTTTCACTGATTAAAGATTCAATAATTTTTTCATATTCACCTTGATATATAAAAAGCTTTGATCCTTTTTTTTGTAAATCTTTGTTAAGTTCTTTTAGAGAATTCAGCATAAATTGGAAAGCATTTTCACTAAAATAATCATTTTTATTTTTATCTATTTGATTATTATCAAAAATAAAAATCGGGATGACTTTATCACTTTCTTTTAATGCTTTTATAAGTCCAGAATTATCATCTAGACGCAAATCACGTCTAAAAATAAATATTGAATTTAAAAATTTATTATCAGTTTGTTTCATTTATTAAAATAATATCACATTCTTAAATACTTGCTAAAATCTATCTTTATTTTGGTTAAATTTCTTTTTTAATTAAAGTATACAAATCAGAAGCCAAATTTTCATTTGATTTAACATAATAAATATTTAACTTTCTTGAAAGTGGCTCTCTTTCTCCTGTTCTATTTAAAACATGAACAATTTCAGCTTTATCAAAATCAGTATTTTCCCAGCTTGTAATAATAATTTCATTATCTATAAAATCATATACATCTTCTACTTTTCTAATATTTTTGATTGGAAATTTACTTTTCAAATCTTCTTCATCTAAATCAGTAACAAAATTTAGTTCCTGCATTTGATCATTATAAATAATGTCTGACTCCTTTCCTAAAAAAGAATAATCTTCCTTCCCTACAATAATAAAATCTAAATCTGAGATAATCTCAGAAGGCTTTGCAGTTCTACCCGTTAAAATTAAACCAACAGAATTATTTTTTAACAAATTGAAACTTTCAGATGAAGAATCGGTTTTGATTACTTCGTAATCATTACTGACTAAAGTGTTCTCAAGATAATAATAAGTAGGACAAAGAGCAATTTTAATATCTGTATTTTGTTGTGATTTCATAGAAAAAAAACTAATTAAAAATATAACTATTATTAATAAAAATATACCAAATAAAGTTTTTATGTTCATTTATTATTCTATACAGCAATCTATTGCTTTTTTAATCATTACTCCTAGTTTATCAAATATATCTTTCTTTTCTATATCATCTTTATTTGGCGCATCCTCGTCTATTTTCTTAACATCATCAATATTTAATAATTTCAAATTTAATCCCCAAAATACACCGTTTTAAATTACCCTAAGTTTGCGCGCTTTCGTGGACGTTGTTGGAACTAGAATATCATTCTTTTAAAAAATCAAAGAGCATTGATATGAAATCTTCAAAATTATTTATGTCAACTTCCCAATAATTTTCAGCTTTTCTTAGGTTTTTGTAATATATCTGTCTATTTTCAAAATAATAATTTTCAGTCTGTAAAAACCAAGTATTTTCACCTTTTTTTAGAGACATAAACCATTTTTCTAACAATCGAGCAGATCTTCCGTTTCCGTCCAGAAATGGGTGGATTAAAGCAATTTCCAAATGAAGCCAACTGGACCAGAATATAATTTCTGAGTCTGACATTTTACTTTTCACAAGTTCATCTATAATATCAAATAGTTGGTTCATTTCATTTTTAATTAAAAAATATTCAGGACCAGAATACACCAGTCCTTCTTTTCCAAATACTCCCACAGGTTCCCGTCTATAATTACCTTGTCTTGCTACTGAAAGAATGTGCTTTGATAATAATTTATGAGATATTAGAAAATTTTTCTCAGTCAACTTATTTGATTCTGCAAAATCATACGCTTCGACTAAATCTTTGACTTCAGCTAATTCTTTTTTTGAAAATCTAGATAAATTTTCTTTATTGATAAAAGAATTTAAGTCAATAGAAACTCCTTCAATATTTGATGAGTAAACAGCACTACTTTGCAACATAAAATCTAAATCATGTTTGCTATCAGAAATATTGGGTATTTTAAGTTTTGAATTTTTTTTTAAATAGGCTGGCAACAAATTTTTCTTTGCAAAATAAAAATCATCTAAAGTTCGAGTATATTTATATTCTGGATTCAACGAATAGACGGTAAGAGGTGTTTCTCCTTTTTTAATAATAAATTTATCTACAAATAATTCTTTTAGGTGTCGGTGAATTATTTGCTTAGACAAGTTCAATTTAACAGAAATTTCCGTGGCGCCTAAGTCACTTTTTGAAAGTAGATTTAAAATTACTAATCTAGTATCAACTTTTTTCATATATATTAAGTTTACTATAAACCTGATTAAAGTCAATTGGGTTTATAGTAA
>CAZRAX010000009.1:0-3671 GCA_964598245.1 uncultured Candidatus Saccharibacteria bacterium
CTGTAACTCCTAATTTTACAAAAAACCAACTGGCTACAAATAAAGCGATTATACTAACAACCGTCAATCTTTTTTTAGAAGATAAACCGCCAGAAATATTATCTCTTGAACCTTTTATTTCCAACCAATCATCTAATAGTCCAACTAGTGCCCCTATTATTAATGCGGCTAATGGTATCCATGTTTGATCTCTACTTAAAAATTCTAATTTATCAAAAATTTCAAAGGGAGAAAAACGTGCGAGTAACCAGAAAAAAGATATAACTAAAAATGAACTTAACCAAATAATAACTCCTCCCATCCTGGGTGTTCCAACATCTCTATTAGCATAAAGTTTGTCATATATTGGAGTAGAATTGCCTGACGTATCTAATTTACCAGACTTTTTTTTCCACATTTTATATTTATATAGAAAATTTGTTAAATATGGGGTTAAAGCAACTCCAAACAAAAAAGCCATTGAAGCTGGTAGTATTATTTTGATTACATCTATAAACATAATTAATAATTATTTTTAAAATATTCAATTGTTTTTTCTGCTAATAAATTAATATCTTCAAATCTTCCATCAATTGTTGAACCCAAAACAATTATTAAAACAGGTCTATTCAAAGATGGATCAATGGCAACTGCTAAATTACCACCGGCAATGTCTGTATACCCAGTTTTACCAACTAAAATATTTGGTAGATCATTAACAATTTTATTAGTATTTTGAGCATTATGAATTAAACCCTCTTGTGATTCAACAGTTAAGTTACTTTTTGTTGTGGCATCAAATAAATCTTTTCTGTTTTTTAAGGCGTATTCAAATAATTTTGCAACATCACTGGCTGAACCATAAGCACCAGCTTTGCTTTCATTAATATCAAGTCCTGTTTCATTATAAAAAACTGATTGATTCATTCCTATTTTTTTTGCTAATTTATTCATTTCTTCAATAAAATCAATTTCTTGATAACTACTAAAGGAGTTTATAACATTACTTGCCAAAGCAGTTGCTCCATCGTTTGATGAGACTGTTAAAGTTAAATCAATTAAATCTTTAGTATCGAAACTTTCTCCTACGATTAAATTACTGTTACCTTCTGTTAACAAATCTTGAAGTTTGATCTGAGCTGTTTCTTCATCAAATAATTTATCAAAGGTTAAAACAGTTAGAATTTTGGTAATTGATGCTAGCGGTAAAGTCGTATCAGCATTTTTAGAATATAAAATCTTTCCTGTATTTAAATCTTTGACAACTGCCGATTTTGCAATCAAATTAATATCATTAAAAACATCACTAACTACTTTTGATTTTGGTTCCTCCACGAGGACTTCTTTTGCAGGTGTTTTTCTAGTTAATAAAAAAGTTGAAAATAGAATTAACATTGGAATTACCAAAAGTAAAATAGAATATGTTATTTCTTTTTTGTTATTATGCTTCCTCATCTTTATCTTCTGATGATATAAAATTGTCTATATCATTATTAACATCTTGATATTCAGGTAATTCTTTTATGCTTGAAAGTCCCAAATGCGCTAGTAATTCTATTGATGGATTGTAAACATAAGTTCTCTCATCGTCTTTGCAGATTTCTCTTTCAATTAGTCCTTTAATCATCAATGCTCTTAAACTAAATTGTGAGTTTACTCCTCTGATATAGTCTATCTCACTTCTTTTAACTGGTCCACGATATAGAATTATGCTTAATGTTTCAACGGCTGCTTTGCTTAAATCTTTATCTTTTTCTTCTTTTTTAATTTTTTCAATCAAATCAAAATTTTCTGGTGATGTAACCAAGGATACGCTATCATCATTTTGAATTAATCTAATACCTCTTCCAGATAAATTATTAGAAAGTTCTTGTAATGATTTAGCAATACTTTCTTGGTCAATGTTTAAAATTTCTCCCAATTTTTTAATTTTTATTGGTTCTGATTGAAAAAATAATATACTCTCTATTTTTTGGGGTAAACTTTCCATATTTTATGAATAATCAGGTGTGTTAAATTGTTTGGTTTTAATATTAATATCAGAATATTCCTTGTGTTGCTCGACATCAATCATACCATCTTTGACCAATTGAAGCATTGCAAGAAAGCTAATTATGACATTAACCTTTTCTTCTTTGCCAAAATTTGTAAATTCTTTAAATGATAAATTGATATTACTTTTTATCCTTTCTGTTAGCTTATTGATCATATCTTCTAGGCTGACTACTTTTTTAAGAATAGCTTTTGGAACTTTTTGAATTTTTGGTAAGTTTTTAATTATTAGTTTAATAGAATCTATCAATAAATTTATTTTTAATTGTTTAGTTGGTGAAAAAGAAATTTCTTGTATTTTTATATCTCTTTTAAAATAAGATGGAGTAGACATAAATTTATTGGCAATCAAAGGTTCAACCTGCTTTATTCTTTTATAGATTTTTAATCTTCTCTCAAGGTCTTCGATAGACTGTTCTTCTTCTTCGGTTAATTCAAGTGTTGGTAATAATGATTTTGATTTAATTAAAAGTAAAGTAGATGCGATCAAAATAAAATGAGATCTTTTTGCAATAGAAATATCATTCATTTGATTTACATATTCGATATAGTCATCTGTAATTTTAGATAAAGAAATTTCATTAATCAAAAGTTTTCTTTTTTCAATCAAACTTAAAAGGAGCTCTAATGGACCGGAAAATTTTTCTGTTTTGACTTCAAAATCTATTTTGTTCATTTTTTAATATTCAAATTTATGGTTGTAATCTGTTAACATCCCGTGGTAAGAAAGTAACTTCACGAACATTATCATAACCAAAAATTTTCATAAATAGTCTTGCTGGCCCAATTCCTCCTCCACCATGTGGAGGACATCCGTATTTAAAAAATTGAAGATATTTATCTAATAATTCTAAGTCCATTTTCTTATCAATTGCTTGTTTTTCTAGAATTTCAGATCGATGTTCTCTTTGGGCTAAAGTTGTTATTTCAATCCCCTTGTACAATAAATCAGCACTTTTTGTTAGATTAGGATTATCTTTGTGTCGCATATGATAAAAGGGTCTGACAGAAATGTCATAATCAGTTATAAAAACAAAGTCATTGCCAGTTTCTTTCTTGATCAATTCGCATATGACTCTTTCCTCCTCTGGTGATAAATCGTGTTCCTTTTCGCTCTCTGTTCCCTCTTTGGACAGTTTTTCCTTGGCTTCTTTGATGGTTAATTTTGGAAAAGGTGTTTGTGGGACTTCAATTTCTAAATTTGGTAATTCTTGTTTTAATTTTTCAAATCCAGATTTGATCATATTTTCTTCAGTTTTCATTAAATCAAAATGATCTTCAATATATCCAATTTCAAAGTCCCAACCAGTAAATTCGGTCATATGTCTGGTTGTAAAAGACTCTTCTGCTCTAAAAACTGGCCCAACAATAAATACTTTTTCGAATCCCGATGAAATGGCCATTTGTTTGTAGAATTGTGGTGATTGAGCTAGATAAGCTTTTTTATCAAAATAATTAACTTCAAATACTTCCGCACCAGTTTCGCTGGCAGTGTTCATAAAAGAAGGGGTATAAATTTGAATAAAATTATTTTCCTCAAAATAAATTCTCATACCTCTTTCAAAAGCAGTCCATGCTTTAAAAATATCAGTTTTATTTTTTTTTCTTAAGTCAATAAAACGATAATCAAGACGGGATGT
>CAZRAX010000009.1:3681-3941 GCA_964598245.1 uncultured Candidatus Saccharibacteria bacterium
TGTAATATTTGTTTCTTCTCCACCTTTTTTAATATTAACTGGAATTGGTAATTCGGGATCGGCAACTGATAAAACTTTTATATTTTTTACTTCAATTTCATAACCAGTTGGAGCTTGTTTTTCTTCTTTGACAAAACCTTGAATTTCAACAATTGATTCCTCAGTTAAATTTTTAGCTATTTCAAAATCTGGAGAATCTTTTAAAACAACAGTTTGAATAATACCTGTTATATCTCTAATCAAAATAAAGATAATTTTAT
>CAZRAX010000009.1:3951-8422 GCA_964598245.1 uncultured Candidatus Saccharibacteria bacterium
TCTCGTAATGTGTCAACGGCACCCTTAATTATAACTTCTTTATTTTTTTGATTACTTAAATCTTTGATATAAATTCTGCTCATATTTATTTTGTTAAACCGACTTTGCTTCTAATTTCTTGCATTTTCTTTTCAATATTTTCTCTAACTTTTTCTGAACCTTGCTTTAGTATTCGATAAACTTTATCGGGGTTCTCTTCCCAGTATTTTCTTTTTTTTCTAATTGGGCTGATGAAGTTTTTTAAATCTTTTATTAATAATTCCTTTGCTTCTTTATAAGAAATACCCTTTTTATATTTTTCCTCTAATCCTGTAATCTGTTTTTCTTCAAGAAGTAGTTTATGAATTTGAAATATAATAACGTCTTCTGGGTTTTTTGACTCTTCTGGTTTTTTTGAATCAGTTTTTATAGACATAACAGCAGACTCTATCTCTTGGTCAGTTGCAAAAAGTGGGATAGTATTTTTATAGCTTTTACTCATTTTTTGACCATCGATTCCTATTACGGTAGCAACTTCATCTAAAATTTTTGATTCAGGTATTTTAAAAGTTTCACCATAAATACGATTAAATTTTTCTGCTGTGTCTCTGGCGATTTCAACATGTTGTTTTTGATCTTTGCCAACAGGAACAATATCTGTATCGGCGATTAAAATATCTGCTGCCATTAAAATTGGGTAATCAAATATTCCAATATTAATTTCTTTATTTTTTGCTTCAGCATCTTTGAAGGAATGAGCCCTCATTAAATAAGGCATGGTGGTAATACAATTAAAAATCCAAGCAAGTTCGGTGACTTCTGGTATATCAGATTGTTTAAATAGGTTAACTTTTTTTGGATCAAGTCCAACAGCTAAATAATCTATTGCTATATTTAAAATATTTTTTTCTAGTTCCTCTTTATTTTGAACAATAGTTAAAGCATGAAAATCAGCAATAAAAATATTAGATTGATATTCATTTTGCATATCAATAAACTGCTTTATTGCACCAAAATAGTTTCCTAAATGAATTGCTCCAGTGGGTTTAATCCCCGACAATAATATCTTCTTCATAGTAATAGATTAGCAAATTAATCTTCTTTGGCAATTGGTAAAGAAACATAGAAAGTTGATCCTTTATTTAGACCGTCTGATTTAACCCAAATTTTACCATCCTGAGCCTCAGTCATTATTTTGGCAACAAATAACCCAAGACCAGTTCCGGTGACGTTCATTTTAATAGCTTGGCTAGTTCTTGCAAATTTATTAAATATTTCTTTAACTTTTTCTTTTTCGATACCAATCCCTGTGTCAGTAACCTTGATTATGGTTTTATGGTTATCTTTTTGTATTGATATTTTAACAGAACCCTTTGGGGTGTATTTTATGGCATTATCGATAATATTTGAAATAATTTGTCGAATTTTATTTTTGTCTGCTTTAATAAAAATTTCTTGTTCATTTTTATTAAATTCAAAATCAAGACCTGCTTTTTCAGATACTAATCTAAATTCTGATGTAATTTCTTCTAATAATTCTGACAAATTAAATTTTTCAAAAACATATTCCATCTGACCTTTTTCAATTTGAGCAACATCTAGGTAATCGCTAATTAATAATCCCAGCGCTTTACTTGAACGGAGAGATCTCTCCAGTGGATCTCTCATTTGAACTGGGACCTCACCATAATCTTGATCTAAAATCATTGAAATATAACCCTGAATTACTGACAGAGGCCCTCTTAATTGGTGGCTAGCTAAAGATACAAATTCTGTTTTTTGTTTATCTAATAAAATTAGTTTTTTATTATTTTCTTTTATTTTTTCAATTAATTCTTCTAATGTTTTCTTAACTTCCGATTCTTTAAAAATATTCTTTATTAGTAAAAGGCCAATTACAAGTGAAGCTAAAAATAGAAAAAAGCTAAGATAGGTGTATTTAGAATTATCTGAAAAGATAATATTAAAAAAGATAGTAATCCAAACAGTTAAAGATAAAAGTTGAATAATAATATTTTTAAAATTTATTTTCTTAATATCTTCGTGGCAATTTTTAAAATTAATAATAATAATAAAAAGAAGCGATATTAAAGAGGCTAAAATAATTGATGTGAAAATTATTTCTGGTTCCATTATTCTTTGTCTTTACGATTGGTTATTAAAATTACTAGTAAAGGTAAAATTAAAGAAACATTATAAGAAATTTTTGAAACTATATTAACTGTAACTCCAGAAAAATTATAAAAAGATGAAATATAATCAACGGAATTAATATAAACTGAAATTAAAAGAATTATATAAACAATAGATAAGAGAGAGTAATCCAAAAATTTTCTAGAATTTCCATGAAGTTTTTTGACGGTAATATTTTTTCTTAAAATTATTATAATTAAAATATATAAAACAAGAAAAATAATTGCTTGAGCAGTCTGGTCAGTTAAATTTAATTTTTCAGTCGATATTGATCCAAAAATTAAAAGTGTTGGATAAATAGATAAAATTAAAGCGACAAGAAAATTCTTACCCCATTTTAGTGAGGATAAGAAAAGAACAATAAATAAAATTAATATAATTAAAATGTCCAAAGACACAAAACCAAAACTGATCATACTCTACTATTATATCCTATTTTTAATTTTTACAAACCCTCTTTCTTTAATATCTCAATAGCTTCTTTTGCTTTTTTGGATATTTTCTTTGGATTTTCAACTAAAATTTGAATTAGTATATCACCTCTTTTCCCCGTATAAGTTTTAACTCCTTTTTCTTTTAATCTTAAAATTTCACCGTGCTTGATTCCTTCTGGAATTTTAACCATAATTTTTTCATCTTCGGCTGTTTCAATTTCAGTTTTTGTACCTAAAATTGATTCTGTTAGCTTGATTGTTTTTGTTGTAACAAGGTTAATGCCCTCTTTTTTTAAATTTTTGTGCGGTTTAACATGAATTTTGATAAACAGGTCGCCTGCAATCCCATCTTCTATCACCTCACCTTTTTGTTTAACGCGCAGCATTTCCCCAGCATCAATTCCCGGAGGAATATCAATTAATATTTTTTCCGAATTCTTGCTTTTATATGGGATTTTAATTTCTTTTTTTACTCCCAATACTGAATCTTTAAATTCAATTTCTAAATCTATTCTAATATCTTGTCCCTTTCTCCTTCTAGCAAAACCACGCCCACCAAAAAAACTACCTAAAATATCATTTAAATCAATGTCAAAATCTACTCTTTGACCATTTCTGGTAAATTGAGAGAAATCAAAACCCTCAAATCCAGAAAAACCTCCAGCCCCTTGGCTGTTAAAGCCGGCAGACCCGAATTGATCATACTGAGCTCTTTTTTGATCATCTGATAAGATTGAGTAAGCTTCATTTATCTCTTTGAATTTTGTATCATCTCCTTTATTTTTATCTGGATGGTATTTGTGGGCTAATTTTCTAAAAGCTTTTTTAACTTCATCTTTATTGGCATTTTTTGAAATTCCTAATATTTTGTAATAGTCTTTTGACATTTATTTTATTTTTCTTTTGATTCTGAATCATCATCTTTTTTTTCATTTTCTACTTCTGCGTCTTTGATATTGTCGGAGTCTTTGTTTGGGTTAGAGCTATCTTCTGTTCCTCCACTATTTTGTTGAGGTTGGTCTGATTGCATATATTGACCAATTTTCTGCATTTCAGTTGAAAGCTCTTCGGTTGCTTTTTTAATTTCTTCTAAGTTATCTTTCAAGACAATATCTCTGGTATTTTTAATTTTTTCATCAATTGTTTTTTTAAGTTCTTCAGGAACTTTATCACCTGCATCTTTTAGGGCTTTTTCAGCAGTATAGGCAGTTTGTTCAGCCAAATTTTTGACATCAACGATTTCTTTTTTCTTTTTGTCTTCTTCTTCATGAAATTCCGCATCTTTCTTCATTTTTTCAATATCCTCTTCAGAAAGTCCTGAACTTGCTTCAATCTTGATAGATTGTTCTTTGTTGGTTGCTTTATCAGTTGCTTTAACATTTAAAATTCCATTTGAATCAATATCAAATGCAACTTCAATTTGAGGAACGCCCCTTGGTGCCGGCGGAATACCATCTAAAATAAATTTGCCCAATGATTTATTATCTGCGGCCATTGATCTTTCACCTTGAACAATGTGAATTTCGACTTGGTTTTGATTATCTGCTGCCGTTGAGAAGGTTTGTGATTTGTTTGCAGGAATAGTTGTATTTTTTTCGATTAGTTTTGTTGAAACACCTCCCATAGTTTCAATTCCTAATGAAAGAGGAATCACATCAAGTAACAAAACATCCTTAACATCTCCTTGTAAAATACCCCCCTGGATTGAGGCACCTAATGCAACAACCTCATCAGGGTTAATGGTTTTATTTGGTTCTTTACCAAACAGCTTTTTAACTTCTTCTTGAATTTTTGGCATTCTAGTTTGTCCGCCAACCATAATAATTTCATTTATTTCAGAAATTTCGAAAGGAGAAGCTTCAACT
>CAZRAX010000009.1:8432-16790 GCA_964598245.1 uncultured Candidatus Saccharibacteria bacterium
GATCTTTCAATAAATTCTCCAGCTAATTCCTCTAATTTCGCTCTAGTTAATTTTAGTAGTAAATGTTTTGGGCCATCAGAGTCTGATGTTATGAAAGGAATATTTATCTCACTTTCAACTGAGCTTGATAATTCTAGTTTTGCTTTTTCAGCAGCTTCATCTAATCTTTGTAGTGCTAACTTGTCTGTTGAAACATCAATGCCAGAATCTTTTTTAAATTCTTCAATAATCCAATGAATTATTTTTTGATCAATATCTTTACCCCCCATGTGTGAGTCACCATCTGTAGATTTAACTTCAACAACATCATCTCCAACCTCTAAAACAGAAATATCAAAGGTACCACCACCAAAGTCAAAAACTACAATTTTCTCATCTTTCTTTTTGTTAAACCCGTATGCTAGGGCGGCAGCGGTTGGTTCATTAATTATTCTTTTTACTTCCAAACCAGCAATTTTACCTGCATCTTTGGTTGCTTGTCGTTGAGCATCATTAAAATAAGCAGGAACAGTGATAACGGCTTCTGTGATTTTTTCACCAATTTTTGATTCAGCATCGTTTTTCATTTTTTGCAAAATCATTGCGGACACTTCTTCTGGTCGGTAATTTTTATCATTCATCTTTACCAAAACACCACCGTTATCAGATTTGCTGACTTCAAAAGGCACTGTTTTTTTATCTTTCTCTACTGCTTTGTCTTCGTAGTTATGACCAATAAATCTTTTAATACCAAAAATTGTATTTTGTGGATTGGTAACAGATTGTCTTTTTGCAAGTTGTCCAACTAGTCTTTCTCCATTTTTTGATATGGCAACAATCGAAGGTGTTGTTCTGTTACCTTCTGCATTTTCAATTATTTCAGGTTCGCCTCCTTCGATTATGGCCATTGCTGAATTTGTTGTTCCTAAATCTATTCCAATAATTTTTGACATATTTTAAATTGGTTAAACTAATAATTATTCAAATTTTCCTACTTTAACACTAGGATGCCTAATAATTTTATCACCCATTTTATAGCCCCGCAGTGTTACTTCCAGAATTCTATCATTATCTTTTTCATCTTCAACCTTTACGGTTTCAATCGAATCATGAATTTTGGGATCAAATTTTTGATTAATAACTTCTATTTCGTGGACGTTATTATTTTTTAAGATTTCTTTTGTTTGAATGTAGATAATTTCTACACCTTTTCGCCAATTCAAGTCCACACTCTCCCAAGCGTCTTTATTTTTAAAAGCATGTTCAAAATTATCTAGGACCCCAATTATATCAAGAATAATATTTTCAGCAGCATATTTAGCAAATTCTTTTTTTGCTTCGTCTGCTCTTTTTTTATAATTGATAAAGTCAGCTTTTGATCTTTGCCAGCCATCAAGATATTCTTGTTTTTCTTTTTGGCATTTTTTTAATTTTTCTTGGATTTTTTTTATTTTGTTTTGATCAAGGGGTAAATTACTTTCAGAGTAATCTGAAGTATCGTAGACGATTTCTTCTTCTGTCTTCTGATTGTGTTTTTTTGGCATAACTTGTTTAATAAAACAAAATTATCGTTTTGACCACTGGGCAGCTTTTCGAGCTTTTTTCAATCCAAACTTCCTTCTTTCTTTGACCCTAGGATCTCTTTTTAGGTAGCCAAGTTTTTTTAGTTCTTTTCTTAAATTTTCATCAAATTCAACTAATGCTCTTGAAATTCCAAGTCTGATGCTCTCTGCTTGTGATTTTATTCCTCCACCACTGATATGAACACTGGTACTAAATTTTTGGCTTAAATCAATTTCATTAAAAGGTGCCTGGCAAATTTTCTGTAATTCTTCTTTGTCAAAATAATTGGATAATGTTTTTTCATTTATTTTGAAATCAGTTTTTTTAGAAGGAGTAATTCTAACTCTAGCGATAGCTTCTTTTCTCCTACCGATTCCTTCTATATATTTTTCTTTTAATTTTGTAACCATATTATTCAATAATTTCTAAATTTTTCATTCTGATTTTCCTTAATTTATTATTGGGCAACATTCCATAAACTGCTTTTTTAAAAACTTCCGTGTGACCCTTTTTTTGTATTAAATTTTCTAAACTAATTTTTCTTAAACCACCGGGATATTGTGTATAACTAGTGTACTCTTTTTGTTTCATCTTTTTTTGAGAAACTTTTACTTTTGAAGCATTTTTAATTTGTACCTTTGAGGTTGATTTTGCATTTGGTTGATAATCTGCCTTATCTTTCCCCATCAAAATTCTCGCTGCTTGACTGGCAACTCTTCCGATTGATTTATTTTGTGCATCAATTATTTTCATTTTATACAAATTCTATTTGGGCCATTTTACTAGCATCACTTTTTCTAATTGGAAGTTTAATAATTCTCGTATAACCACCATTACGGTCTTTATATTTTGGAGCAATTTCTTTGATTAAATTGTTTGTTTGAGTTTTATTACCAATTCTACTATAGATAAATCGATACGAGCTCTGGTTATCGTTTTGAGCTTTGGTTACCAATTTCTCAACAAAACTTCTTAGCTCCTTGGCTTTGGCTTCTGTTGTTTTAATTTTACCATCACGAATTAAGGAACAAGAAAGAGACTTCAAAAGAGCCTTTCTTTGGTTACTGTTTCTCCCTAATTTTCTATTTCTATCGTGATGCTTCATGGTTGATTAGACTACCAGTTTATTGGTTTTTTGTAAAGCCCTAATCAAGAGTTATGCCGTGTTCTCCTAATAATTTTTTAATTTCTTGTAATCCTTTTGATCCTAAACCTTCAATATCTAGAATACTATCTTCTTTTTTGCGGGCTAAACCACCTACAGTTCTAATATTTGCATTTGTTAGAGCTGTGATTGTTCTAGGTGAAAGATTCAGGTTATCAATTCGGTTTTTTAAGAAATCTTCAATCTCGTCATTTTTTTCATTATGGCTATCTTTTTGTGGTTGTACTTCTTCTGGTTCAATTTCAATCTCTTCTTTAAAACCAATGATTGCTTTGATTTGAGTAATCATAATTTCGATTGATTTTTCTAGAGCTTCTTTTGGTGTAATTGTTCCATCAGTTTCAATTGAGATTCTTAGTCTATTAAAATCTGTCCTTTCCCCAACACGCATATTTTCTGATTCGTAATTAACTCTTCTAATTGGTGTAAAAATACCATCCATAGAAATAGTACCGACATCAACTCTTTCTTTTTGAATTATTTCTTTTGGTACATAACCAAGACCTTTTTGAACTGTTAATTCTACCTCGATTTCTTTTTTAGCTGTAATTGAAAAAATTTCTTGTTCAGGATTCATTATTTTTACCTGAGAAGGAGCTTCTATGTCTCCAGCTGTTACGTTCTTGGGTCCCTGTACTTTTATCTTTAAAATTTGTAGCTCTTCACCCTCTAGGGATAATCGAATTTTTTTTAAATTCAAAATAATTGAAATAACGTCTTCTTTGATATCTTCAATTGTTGAGAACTCATGTCCGGCACCTTTTACTTTGAGCTGAACAATTGCAGCTCCAGGCAAAGATGACAAAATAATTCTTCTTAGAGAGTTCCCCAGGGTGTGACCATAACCTGGATATAGACCGTCTATTTCGTACACACCTTTGAACCCTTCTTCCTTTATAACTTTTGGCTTTGATGGCAAAGCTATATTATGGTCTGTCATTTTTTAAAATTTGATTAAATTAATAAAATGTTATGAAATTATAACAACTTTTCCAACCCTAAGCAAATTAACGTTTGTAGAATTGAAGAACTTCATCTAAATTAAAGTGAACTTCTTTTGGAGAAAAGATTGGTTCGCCCTTGATTTCAATTTTTAGTTTTTGAGGATCTACAGAAAGCCAACTGGGAATTATTAAATCTTTATTTTCTTCTCCAACTGACAAGAAAACATTTTTATCTTTACTACTATCTTTGACTTCAATTAGGTCGCCTTTTTTAACTGAATATGATGGGATTTTATTTTTTTTACCATTAACTTTTATATGACCATGGGAGACAAGTTGTCTTGCATGTCTTCTTGTTTTGGCAAAACCAGATTTGATAACAACATTATCTAATCTTTTTTCCAAATTAGAAAATAAAACTTCTTCTTGGTTTTTAACCTTTGAAGAAATAACCTGGTTGGCATATTTATTTAATTGTTTTGAAGTAACCCCGTAAGTGAATCTAACCTTTTGTTTTTCTAAAAGTTGTGAACCATAATTAGTTCTAGATCTTGCACCATCAATAGATTTATTTTTCTTTTCAGCAGACAAAGCAAATTTTTGTGTTTGAGTTTTTTCAAAAACATTTCTACCTAATCTTCTAGCTATTTTGTATTTTGGACCTATTTTCATAATTATACTCTTCTTGGTTTACGCGGCTTTGGACCATTGTGTGGTAAAGGTGTTTTATCGATAATTGAATCGATATGAATACCCTTATTAATAAAACTTCTGATTGATGATTCTCGACCAGAACCAACACCCTTTACAATAACATTGATTTTTTTAAGCCCAGCTTGTTGAGCTTTTTCAATTAAAACATCTGCTGCCTGAGAAGCCGCAAACGGAGTCCCCTTTTTTGCACCTTTAAAACCTAACGAGCCACTTGAAGATGAAGCGACAAGATTACCCTTGTTATCAGTTAGAGAGAGTGTAGTGTTATTGTAGGTTGATCTGACATACAAAATACCAGATTCCATTTTTTTTCTAGAAATCTTTTTACCTGATGATGCTGTTTTGACAGCTTCTCCTCCTTCTTTTTTAACAATTCTTTTTTTACCCATAATATTTTATTTCTTTTCTACTGACCTTTTACCAGATCCCATAGTTTTTCTGACATTACCTCTAACTGTTCTAGAATTAGTCTTTGTGTTTTGACCTCTTGAAGGAAGCCTTTTTGAGTGTCTAGACCCTCTGTATGATTTAATATCTTTTAACCTTTTAATATTACCAGAGATTTCTCTTTTTAAATCACCTTCTAGTTTTAAATTTTCAATTTCTATTCTAATTTTATTTTCTTCTTCTGATGTAACATCTTTCGGTTTTTTGCCCTTGTCTATACCAGTCTTTTCAAGAATCTTTTCTGCTTTGTTTCTACCAATACCATAAAGAGTGGTTAGAGCGATTTCTAACCTTTTTTTGTCTGGTAATGTTATTCCTAATAATCTCATGCTATTTATTATATTGGGTCAAAATTTATCAAATATAGTAAAAAAAGTAAAGGATTTTATCCTTGCCTTTGTTTGTGTCGAGGGTTTGAACATGTAACATAAAGTCTTCCCTTTCTCCGAATTATTTTACAGTTCGGGCATTTCTTTTTTACTGCTGATTTTACTTTCATAATTTAAATTCTTTTATAAATTCGAGCTTTTCCACCATACGGGTCTATTTTTAACAAGACCTTGTCGCCGACAAGAACTTTTATTCTGTGCATTTTCATTTTGCCAGCTAAATACGCTAAGACCTCTTCTTTGCTCTCTTCGATGACCACCTTGAACATTGCCTCGGGCAAAGCCTCGATTACAACACCCTCTACATTTTCTTCTTCCTGTTTATTTGAACTATTCATCAAATTACAAAGATATATACTATCAATAAAATAGTATCTGTCAATGGTTGTTATTCTTCAAGATTGATTTTAATTTTTATATCCTTTTCTTTTTCAGGGAAAGTCGCTCTCCAGAATGGTTTTATTTTTAATTCAGCTTTTTCAACTTCAGTATAATTTTTCATTATATTGATAAAATCAGTCTCTTTTTGTCCAATTAAATCATTTTTGAGCTGATTTTCATCGATTTGCCAGATAAATTCAGATTGTCCAGAAATTTGCAAATATTCATTTTTTTGTTCATCTGTTAAATATTTAATATTGATAGAATCAAAATTTGTTAATGAAGTATTTTCGGTTACATTGTAGCTATTGAATAAAATTTCAGCTAATTTGTTAGAAAGATCAGTTTTGTTAAAGACTTTTGCTTCAATTTTACCTCTTAATTTCAATTCAACTTCGTTGTTCTTATCTGTTTGTTCAAGATTATTAAATACAAAAGAATTATCATCATAATAAGTGTAGAATTCCTCTGTAATTTGCTCATTTAGATCTGAAATAAGTTTATTTTTTAGTTCTTGCTGTAATTCAGTATTTGCTTTTTCTGTATCTGATTGAGAAATAATTTTTCTTATTCCATCAAAACCACCAGTTATTGGCGTTTTGGTTTTTGCAGAAAAGAAATCATACGGTTCTTGATCTTTAAAACCTGGGATTGTGAACTTGTCCGATTGTAAATTGTATTCTTCACCAATTTCATCAGCATAAACGGTTACAGTTATTTCTCCAGGAACCATTTCTCCGTCAGCTCCTTGGATAAATCCAGGGACATCGACAGAATCTTGAATTCTGTAAATTTTACCATCTGTAGATTCAAATCTAGTATTTTTAATCAATCTTTGTGAATCTTTAGAAAATTCATTGAAAATCGTAATCTCTCCAGAGGCTTTTTCTTTTACTGGCTCTTCATCAATAGCTTGGACATTTTTTGTTACTTCTTGAGAAAGTTCAATAACTCGATAACCAAGAGAATCACTAGTATTTCTATTAGTTAGATTTTCAATTAAAACCTGCTGATCAAAAGATGCTGTTTCCATTTTGGGGTTTACGTCTACTATTGCCCTATCAAAAATAGAAAAAATAATAAAAATAATAAATGCAAATACAATTACACCAAGCCCAATAACAAAAAGTTTTAAACTATTTCCTTTGGGTGGCTCATTAAAATCATCCAGGAACTCATCGTTACTATTATTTTTAATTGGTGGTTCTTGTTCTCTGTTATCAATATCTTGATATTTTTTTATATCATTATTTTTTTTATTTCTCGCAGGGATTGGAATATCTCTGATCGATCTTTTGTGTGTTGGTGGCACCACGTCTTGAATATTATTGTTGTTCATATATATACATTATATTACTAAATGTTAACTAAAATCAATTGTTGAAAAGTTATAAAGAATTGAGAGGATGGGATCTCTTTCTATTTCTTTTCTATAAAAAGCTAGATCTTTGGTATTCATTGAGTCAACAATACGTAAATTGGGCTCAAAATTAAGTTCAAAAATCTGTTGATAAAATTCCTTATTTTGAAATATTTTAGAGATTAAGTTTTTCAAATCTTTATCAATAGTGATAAAGATATTATTAGAAAAAGTACTTTTTTTTGTTTTTTTAATATTTTCAAACCATTTTTTTGAAATACGTAAAATATCTTCTTCTAGCTGTGGATCTTTTAATTCATTATCTGCAATTAATTTGATCTTTGAATAAATATTATTTTTACCAGCATTTTCTTTTAGTGCGAGTTCCTTAACTAGGTAATTAAATCCTTTTGGAAGAGTAACCAGTTCTTCAAAAATTCCATTTTTATAATTTGAAATTTCAACAATTTCTCCACCTATATCGAATAGTGTAAAATTATCAATTGGATGATAATTATTTTTTAAAACAGTAAGCATTGATATAGGGTGAGAATAAAAAGCTATTTTTTTAGTTTTAAAATAATCTGCTACTATGTTTTCAATAATTTCTTTTGTTTTATTTTGGATAAAACTACGATAAAAAGAAATTTTTAAATTATTAAATTTTTTATTATACGGATTATCAATTTCATAACCATTTAAATAAATTGATAAGATTTTATCTTCAATAATAAAATTATTTTTACTATCTATTTTTGGATTTTTTATTTTTTCTTTCAAATATTTTTTTGTGAAAACCATTTCTTTTTTCTCATCAAAAAATAGATTTCTAATATCAGATTCATACCATGGCGATGAGAAAAAACAGAAGACTTCGTTAATTTCTAAATTTCTAAGCAGTTGATTTTTTTGTAAATCACTAACAGTTTTATTTATTGTCTTAAAAATTTCTTTTTCAAAATTTTCTATTTTATTAACTTCATCAAAAAATAAGTATTGCCTGTCTGTATAAATAATTTCTCCTTTTTGTTTTGATTCAAAAATTGCTATACCAACACTAGAATTTCTAATGTCTAAAATCAAATTAAATAAATTTTTTTGTTTATTTGCCATTTATACTATTCTAACACAGCTTTTATTCTTCTCACCCCAGCAGAGCTAGATTCTTCTTTTTTAATTTTAAATTTACCAAGTTCAGAAGTATTTTTAACATGAGGACCACCACAAAATTCTTTTGAGAAAGCATCTTCAATAGTATCACCAGTATAATAAATTTTTACTTTATCACCATATTTTTCACCAAAAAAATGTAGTGCGCCAGTTTTTAAAGCTTTATCAAAATCCATTTCTAGACAATTAATTGGTAAAGATTCTTTTATTTTTTTATTCACAATTTCTTCAATTTCGTTTTTTTGA